>NZ_DJAU01000038.1:0-165236 GCF_002429725.1 Lysinibacillus sp. UBA5994
AAAATTTTGCTTCGTTCACTAGCTAAGCTAGTTACTTAAAACTTTATTGATTACGTTTTGCTTGTTCAGTTTTCAAGGTTCATTTTGTTTATTTCGTTGTCACCTCTTGGCGACTCATTTATAATATCAAGATTCCAAAATAAAGTCAACAGTTTCTCCAAAAATATTTTAATACAATATATAAATGTTTCAAAAAACAATTATGGTTAAAATGCTCACTATTTAATTGATTACTATTATTGCGAAGTGTTTGTTAAGAAAAAATTATATTAGCACTTGCGTAGAGTACATCTCTTACCTAATAAAAAAAGGCAAACCACATAATATAGTTTGCCCGTCTATCTATAAATTAGTTATGATACGTGAAATATAAAAACTGCGATTTTTCCCTAAATCAAAAATTTCCCCTGAATGAATTAATTTAATAAGTGGTCTTGTTGGGGCAAATTTATTTACAAACATTACTTCCCCACGTTCTAAATTAGAAAGCTCTACAATTGTACCTATCGGAAGATCTGCAACAATATCAATTAATGCACGTACTACTTTAATATCAAATTTACCAAACTCAGATTCATTAATCATTTCAATTACTTTAAATGAAGATTGTTTCGTTCTATATACTCGTTCACATGTCATAGCATGAAAAACATCTGCAACAGCAATGATTTGTGCAAATATAGAAATATTGGCGATCTTTTCGTTCTTCGGATATCCACTACCATTTAAACGTTCATGATGTTGGAAGATTGCTTCTTTCATCGTTTCTTTTAAAATGGTCAAATCTTTCACCATATTATGGCTATAAATCGGGTGTTTATATATCTCATCATATTCTTGCTCTGTTAATGGTGTCTTCTTATCCCTGATACGAGGATGTACTTTAGCCATACCACAATCAGCCAATAAACCACCGATGGCTACTTGAATAGTGGTTCCTCTATCATAACCAAGTTTTTGAGCAATAACTGAGGCAATCAGACCAGTTGCTACACAATGATGATACAGGTAGTCTTTTGGATTTGAATACTCATTTAAATCAAAAATAATAGTACGATCTTCTAGTACCATCTCTACTAAAGGTAAAATAATTGTTCTGGCCTTTGCAATATCTACCTTGGCGCCCGCTTCCCAGTTTTTAAATTCTTTTTTAAACTGTTCAACTGAATGATTATAGATTTTCCTAAAAGTCGGAAGTTCTTCTATTATAACTTCGACATCACTTTCATTCTTTTCTACACGCATATCATTTTCACTTTTATAAACGGGGACGGTGAAAATATTAAATGCATGAAAAACTTGCAAGTGTACATAAGAAATCATTGTATCTTTGAAAATAATCGGATACTGTGTATTAGCAAATATATCTTCAGAAATTACCTTGCCAACACCTAGCTCTGAAATTGGAACATGTATAGTTTCCACAGAATGAACACCTCTCCACTATTTCTTGCTTCAAAATAAGGTATTATCATTTTATCATGGAATTCAAAATAATTACTTATTTTTCATTATTTACGTAAAAAAACCGATGACGACATTCAATAATGTCGTCATCGGATTATATTATTCTTCGACTTCCTCTTCGTCTTCAAAAGACTCTTCTGCTTTTTCCACTTTAGCGACAGTTGCAACCAATTCGTCATCTCCTAGTCGAATTAAACGTACACCTTGCGTACTGCGCCCAATTAATGAAATATCATTTACATCCATACGGATAAGCATACCATTAATAGTTATAAGCATTAAATCCTCAGAACCATCGACGGTTTTTACAGCCACCATTGGACCATTCTTATCTGTAATCTGAATAGTTTTCAGTCCTACTCCACCACGACTTTGTAAACGATAGTCCTCTTCAGAAGTACGTTTACCGTAACCTTTTTCAGTTACTACTAATATTTCTTGCCCTGGTTCAACAATCTCCATGCCAACTACTTCATCACCATCACGTAGCTTAATGCCTCGAACACCACCAGCTGTACGGCCCATAGATCGAATGTCGTCTTCTTGGAAACGAACGAGCATACCATCGCGAGTACCAATAATCACTTGTTTCTCTCCATCTGTAAGACGTACCGAAATAAGATCGTCGTCTTCTCTCAAGCTGATTGCGATTAAACCATTTGTTCGAATGTTAGCAAATTGTGATACAGGGGTACGTTTTGTAATACCTGTTTTTGTGGTAAAGATAAAGTAAGCATCTTCATCAAACGATGCAACACGAATCATAGCTGTTACTTTTTCGCCTTTTTCTATATTGAGCAAGTTTACGATTGGTAACCCTTTAGCAGTACGACCGAACTCAGGAATTTCATATCCTTTTGCTCTAAATACTTTACCTTTAGACGTGAAGAATAAAATTGTATCGTGGGTAGAAGTATTCATTAGATGCTCTACAAAGTCGTCTTCATTTGTACCCATTCCTTGTACACCACGACCACCACGCTTTTGACTACGATATGTATTCGCAGCTAAACGCTTGATATAGCCATTATGTGTTAAAGTAACAACTGAGTTTTCAACAGGAATTAAATCCTCATCCTCAATCATTTCAATTCCACCTGATGTAATCTCAGTACGGCGTGTATCATTAAAACGTTCTTTCAACTCTAAGATTTCAGTACGAATAATATCTACAATTTTCTCTTCATCTGCTAAGATTGCCTTTAATTCAGCTATAAGAACTTGAAGCTCTTGATATTCTGCTTCAATTTTTTCACGTTCTAAGCCACTTAATCGAACGAGTCGCATATCTAAAATAGCTTGAGCCTGACGCTCCGATAAGCTAAAGCGTTCCATTAATTGAGGTTTTGCTTCTTCACCACTACGTGAACCACGTATAATAGCGATTATTTCATCAATATGATCGAGTGCGATTCGTAAGCCCTCTAAAATGTGAGCGCGGTCTTCAGCTTTTCGAAGATCAAACTCTGTACGACGACGAATAATTACTTTTTGGTGTTCTAAATAATGGTATAGCATTTCTTTTAAGCCTAATACTTTAGGCTGACCGTTTACTAAAGATAGCATATTGATACCGAAGCTAGATTGCATAGCTGTTTGTTTATATAAATTATTTAGTACAACATTAGCATTTGCATCTTTACGAACTTCAATCACTACACGCATACCACGACGGTCTGATTCATCACGTAAATTTGTGATTCCATCTATTTTTTTATCACGTACAAGCTCTGCAATTTTTTCAATGAGCTTAGCCTTATTCACTTGGTAAGGCAATTCATGAATAAGAATAGTTTCTTTACCATTTGCCTTTTGCTCAATTTCCACTTTCGCACGGATGATAATGGAACCTCGACCAGTTTCATAGGCTCTACGAATACCACTACGTCCTAAAATTAATCCACCAGTAGGAAAATCAGGGCCAGGAATGATTTCCATCAGCTCTTCAGTCGTAATGGCCGGATTTTCAGAAAGTGCTATAACAGCATCAATTGTTTCGCCCAATTGATGCGGAGGAATATTTGTTGCCATACCTACAGCAATCCCTGCAGCACCGTTTACTAAAAGATTTGGATAGCGACTTGGTAAAACTATTGGTTCTTTTTCTGATCCATCATAGTTATCTGTATAGTCAATTGTATCTTTATTAATATCACGGAGCATTTCCATTGCTATTTTAGACATACGTGATTCTGTATAACGCATGGCTGCTGCGCCATCACCATCAACAGAACCGAAGTTTCCGTGACCATCAACAAGCATGTAGCGATAGCTAAAATCTTGTGCCATACGTACCATTGCATCATAGATGGAAGAGTCACCATGTGGATGGTACTTACCCATTACATCCCCAACGATACGTGCTGACTTTTTGTAGGCTTTATCTGCTGTATTACCTAATTCCTGCATCCCATATAAAATACGACGATGAACTGGTTTTAATCCATCACGTACATCAGGTAATGCACGTGATACAATTACACTCATTGCATAATCAAGAAAGGATGTTTCAATTTCTTCTGTTATATTAACTCCTTTAACACCGGAGCGTTCTTGTTCTGACAAAGTGTAGACCTCCTCTCAAGAAAAATTAGATATCTAAATTAGCGTATACGGCATTTTCCTCGATAAATTGACGACGAGGTTCAACTTCATCGCCCATTAAACGTTCAAATGCTTGGTTTGCTTTAATTGCATCATCTAATTCTACTTGTAATAATGTGCGGTACTCAGGATCCATTGTTGTTTCCCAAAGCTGCTCAGCGTTCATTTCTCCAAGACCTTTATAACGCTGCACATTTGGCTTTGGCATTTTTGGTAGCCGTTCTAAAATTTCTTTTAATGTCTCTTCATCATAGCAATACTCAATATGTTTACCTTGTTTCACTTGATAAAGTGGTGGCTGTGCAATATAAATATAGCCTGCTTCTATAAGTGGTCGAAGGAAACGGAAGAAGAATGTTAAAAGTAATGTACGAATATGTGCCCCATCGACATCGGCATCTGTCATGATAATGATTTTATGATAACGAGCTTTCTCTAAATTAAACTCCTCACCAATACCAGTGCCGAATGCTGTTATCATCGCACGGATTTCCGCATTCGATAAGATTTTATCTAAACGAGCTTTCTCAACGTTAAGGATTTTACCACGTAAAGGTAAAATTGCTTGGAAGTGTCGATCACGTCCAGATTTAGCCGAACCGCCGGCAGAATCACCCTCAACAATATAAATTTCACAATCAGCTGGGTTAGTAGAAGAACAGTCAGCTAATTTACCCGGTAAGCTAGATACTTCAAGGGCATTTTTACGACGAGTAAACTCACGTGCTTTTTTCGCAGCTACACGAGCACGGGCTGCCATTAATCCTTTTTCCACAATCTTTCGTGCAACCGTTGGATTTTCTAACATAAAACGCTCAAAGCCATCTGAGAACAAAGAATTGGTAATTTGACTTACTTCTGAATTCCCTAACTTTGTTTTTGTTTGTCCTTCAAATTGCGGATCTGGATGTTTAACTGAAACTATAGCTGTTAACCCTTCTCGTACATCCTCACCTGTAAGATTAGCGTCAGATTCTTTTAGTAATCCACTTTTTCGTGCATAGTCATTAATAACGCGTGTAAGGGCTGTTTTAAACCCTGACTCATGTGTACCGCCCTCATACGTATTAATGTTATTAGCAAATGAAAAAATATTAGAAGAGAATCCAGCATTATATTGCATAGCAATTTCTACTGTGATGCCATCCTTCTCTCCAAGAACATCAATTGGATCATGGATTGGCTCTTTAGATTGATTTAAATGCTCAACATAAGAGCGAATACCACCTTCATAGTGGTATGTTGTTGAGCGAATCTCTTCTTCACGCTCATCAGCAATCGTAATCTTAATACCACGATTTAAATAAGCCAATTCTCTAATACGATGAGCTAAAATATCATATTCATAAACAGTAGTTTCTTTAAATATTTCTGGGTCAGCTTTAAAACGCGTTGTTGTACCATTATGATCGGTGTCACCGATAACCATTAACTCTTGAACTGTTTTTCCACGTTCAAATTTTATTTCATGGATATGACCTTCACGATGTACTTGAACAATTGTTTCAACAGAAAGTGCATTTACTACTGATGCTCCAACTCCATGAAGACCACCAGAAACTTTATAGCCTCCACCGCCAAATTTACCACCAGCATGTAAAACAGTCATAATAACTTCAACAGCAGGCTTACCCATTTTTTCTTGAATACTAACTGGAATACCACGACCGTTATCTTCTACACGAATCCAGTTTTCTTTTTCAATTGTTACTTTGATATCTGTACAAAATCCTGCAAGTGCTTCATCGATACTATTATCAACAATTTCCCATACTAAATGGTGAAGCCCTTTAGAGCTAGTTGAACCGATATACATCCCTGGTCTTTTACGTACTGCTTCTAAACCTTCTAATACCTGTATCTGATCGGCCTCATAAGCTTGGTTTTGTAAACCTTCGTTCTCTATAGCCACGGCTTTCATCTACTCCTTCATAACATCATTGTGTGTAAATGAATGAACAGTCAACCGAGCTGACTATTACCATTCTTTTTGTAATCTAAAAAACTACCCTGGCTAACTTCTTTCAATCGCACCTTGTTTCACGTGGAACAGTTGAGCCTGTTCCATCGTTTCATGATGAATTCCTTCCACACTTGTGGTTGTAACAAAGGTTTGGACTTCACCCTGAATGGTATTTAATAAATGCGATTGGCGATAATCATCGAGTTCCGATAAAACATCATCTAAAAGTAGTATGGGTGTTTCATTTGTTTCTTGTTTAATTAATTCAATTTCAGCAAGCTTTAAAGACAATGCAGTAGTACGCTGCTGTCCTTGTGAACCATAAGTTTGAACATCATAGCCATTCACTAAAAACTGTAAATCATCTCGGTGTGGACCAACTAATGTCACGCCTCTATCAAATTCACGTTCTCTCGCTTCAATTAATTTTTGATGTAAAGTATTTTCAATTTCACTAGTAGAGTGTTCTTTTTCAATACCAGCTACCGTACGATATTTTATAACCAGTGTTTCCTTACCTTGCGATATACCTGCGTGTATGGGTTCCGCCCACTCTTGCAATAAATCCATAAATTGAAATCTTTTACGAATAATTTGGGTAGCAGCGTGAATATATTGTTCATTGTAGACCTCATACATCACATCATTTGGCATGGACTTGCCTTGGTTCATTTTTAAAAAATGGTTACGTTGTTTTAAAACTTTTTGAAAGGTTAATAAATCATGTAAATAGACAGGCGAAATTTGCCCAATCTCCATATCAATAAAACGCCGACGTATTTGCGGACTTCCCTTAACAACGTTCAAATCCTCTGGCGCAAACATAACGACATTCATTTGACCAATATAATGACTAAGGCGACTTTGCTCTATATGATTTATCTTGCCCTTTTTACCTTTCTTTGTAATCGTAAGTTCGATCGGTAAAATACCATGCCTTTTTTTAACGGCCCCTTCTATTTTACCATAGTCTGAATCCCAACGTATCAATTCTTTATCGTTCGTTGTTCTATGGGACTTAGCCATTGCTAAAACATAGATGGACTCCATAACATTTGTTTTTCCTTGTGCATTTTCACCAATAAAAACATTAATTTTTGGAGAGAAGTTTAAAGCTAAGGCATCATAGTTACGGTAATTTGTAAGTTTTATTTGCTCAATATACATAATTTATTGTCCAGTTGGTCCTATAATTTGAAAACGACCACATCCAGGAATATTTACAACATCTCCGTTACGTAATTTACGACCTCGACGATCGTCTACTTCTCCATTTACATATACAGCATGTTCTTGTAAAAACCACTTGGCCATTCCACCTGAACTAATGGCATCAGTAATTTTTAAAAGTTGCCCTAACGTGATGAACTCCTCATCAATTTTAATGTCCTGCATAGTGTGTTCCCCTCCGAATACAGACTGTCTATCTCTCTATCATACCTAAAATTACGCCATAAGTAAAAAAAGATAGTCACGATGAGCGACTATCTTAACAGATCTTTTATTCTTTAGTAAGTTCGTACAGGTAAAATTAATTGTAAAATAGCATCATCATGAACGGAACGTAAAATAAACGGTCTCATTGCCCCAGTAAATTGAATAACTACGTCTTGTCCATCTATTGCTTTTAATGCTTCCATCATATATTTTGCACTGAATGAGATTTTCAAACCTTCCCCTTCTAATGCTTCCACAGGAATTTCTTCTTGTACTTTTCCGATTTCAGGAGAATTAGAAGAAACCTCAACTGCTTGGTTATCTAAAATTTCAAAACGGACAACATTATTACGATCTCCTCGTGCAACAAGTGATGCACGGTCAATAGCTTGTAATAAAGATTTACCATTAATTGTTACATTTGTTTGATACTCTTCAGGAATTAAACGAGTTGTGTCAGGATAATTTCCTTCCAGTAAGCGAGAGAAGAATAATACATCACCAGTTTTAAATAATACTTGCTGACTTGTAATAACGATTTGGACAAGATTTGTAGAATCTTCAAGTACTTTATTTAATTCATTCAAACTTTTCCCTGGAATTACTACACTATGTTCAACTTCTGGTAAATTTTCGAGTTGCACTTTACGTCTTGCCAAACGATGACTATCTGTTGCAACACAGATTAATGTTTCATTTTTGATCTGCCAGTTTACACCTGTCAACACGGGTCTACTTTCTGAAGTGGCAACAGCGAATACTGTTTCACGGATAATTGTTTTTAAGAGATCAGCAGGAATAGTAAATTTTTGATCTTCTGTAAGCTCTGGTAATAAAGGATACTCTGCTGCATCTGAGCCAATTAAATGGAATTCCGATTTCCCTGAACGAATATGCGTTTGGAAACCTGGTGTTACTTGAATTTCAACATCGTTTGTTGGTAATTTACGTACGATTTCATTAAACATACGTGCTTGTACAACAATTGAACCTGTTTCTGTAATGTGAATAATTTGTTGTCCATCTTCTTCTACTGGAATAAATGTTTGAATAGTTATATCAGCATCACTACCAGTTAAGCGGATCCCTTCCTCTGTTACGTCAATTTTAATACCAGTTAAAATCGGAATTGTTGTTTTTGAACTTACTGCTTTCATGACATCATTTAAACCTTCTAATAAACGGTCACGTAAAATATCAAATTTCATTCGTTTTCCCTCACATATTTATATTATTTATTTATATAAAATAAAAAGATATAGTAATAGGCCCTGTGGATTTGTGGATAAGTATATTTTTATGAATAAAATCAGTCTATCCACATGTAGATAGACTGTGTATAAGTTTGTGTTTAAATAGTTAGTTTGTCCACAGCAATTACTTGCCTAGCATACTACGAATTTGTTTAACATCTTGTTGAAGTTGAACGTCATTTTTCAACATAGAAGATATTTTTTCGTGCGCATGGATGACAGTCGTATGATCGCGGCCACCAAATTCTTCGCCAATTTTGGGCAGCGAAAAATCTGTCAACTCGCGTGATAAGTACATAGCGATTTGACGTGGAAAAGCAATTAATTTAGTACGTTTTTTAGCAGCGAAATCTTCCAAACGTATACTAAAATGTTCCCCTACTGCATTTTGAATGTCTAATATTGTCACTGTTCGCGGTTTTGAATTTGGAATGATATCCTTCAATGCCTCGGCAGCTAATGTCGCTGTAATATCTTTGTTTACAAGAGATGAGTAGGCAACGACGCGAATAAGCGCACCTTCAAGCTCCCTAATATTGGAGTCAATCTGGTTCGCAATATAAAGCATTACTTCATTTGGTACCTCTAGACCGTCTGCTTTTGCTTTTTTACGCAAAATAGCGATACGAGTTTCCAAATCGGGTGGAGCAATATCAGTTATTAACCCCCACTCGAAACGTGAACGGAGCCGATCTTCTAAAGTTGGGATCTCCTTAGGAGGTCGGTCACTTGATATAACAATTTGTTTGGATTCTTCATGTAAAGTATTAAAAGTGTGGAAAAATTCTTCTTGAGTTGATTCTTTTCCAGCAAGGAATTGAATATCATCAATTAGCAGTACATCCACGTTGCGGTACTTATTGCGAAAATCAAGTGCTTTGTTATCACGAATTGAGTTAATAAATTCATTTGTAAATTTCTCGGATGATAAGTACACTACTTTAGCATTTGGATTATGCTCTAATACATAATGACCAATAGCGTGCATTAAGTGCGTTTTACCTAGCCCTACTCCCCCATAAATAAAGAATGGATTGTATGCCTTAGCAGGTGCTTCAGCTACAGCTAGCGAAGCTGCATGTGCAAAGCGGTTACCAGAGCCAATAACAAACGTGTCAAAAGTATATTTCGGGTTTAACATACCTGGTGAAATATCATGATGTTCATTATTTTTTGCTTGGATAATCGGCGCTGGCAAATCAAAATCGTCCGAATCCTGGTTTTTTTGAACAACAAATTTAATAAGCAAGTCTTCGCCTGTTAGCTCCGTTAATATACCTGTAATCAAATGAATATAATGATTTTCAAGCCAGTCTCGAGCAAACGAATTTGGCGCAGCAATTGTCACAGTGGACCCACTACCATTGTAAGATAGTAACTTCGTAGACTTTAGCCACGTTTCGAAGCTTGGTTTAGAAATTTTTTGTTCAACTTGAGCCAGGACATTGTTCCATAGTTCTTCTAAATGTTCCAAGCTGCTAATCTCCTTTACAGTGTTCAATACAAAAAAAAATCGCATTTATAGAATTGTAAATACGTTCATTTTATAACTCGTCCACATAATCACAAGTTGTGGATAAAAGTTAACCAAAGGCTGTGATGAAAATTATCCACAGCATATTAACAGTTGTGGATAATTAAAATGTTCGTTTTAGTTTTCAACAAAGTGAAGCACAGTAATCGTATCAGAAAAACAAAGCTATTTCAATAGTTTGTGAAACTTATCCACATAGCTTACAGTTATGCACTTTATAGTTGTCCACAAGCACTGCTTATGTGAGAAACCTGTAGATAATTGTTGTGGATAAAAAATAATGCAAAAAATACTATACACAACTCTGTGTAAAAAAAACAAGTACTCTGTGGATAAATATTTTTATGTTTATGTAGAAAAAATATTTCTAGTAGAGTTCCAAACACTAGAAAATTGAGAATAGAATAAATAGATAGTTGGACGGATTAAAAGAAATTTGTGAAATTCATTGACAAAATAACTAGATACTTTATATAATATTCGAGTCTGTATGTTGAAAAATTCAACTCATATCAGGAGGTGTCTATATAAATGAAACGTACTTACCAACCAAAAAAACGTAAACACAGCAAAGTACACGGTTTCCGCGCACGTATGAGCACAAAAAACGGTCGCAAAGTTCTTGCTGCTCGTCGTCGTAAAGGAAGAAAAGTTTTATCAGCATAAAATAAGTCCACTGAGCCACATCAGTGGTCTTTTTTTTCTTTATTTTTGGTAAACCTAGAAATGAGGATCAAAAGATATTATCTAATAGCAGGTGAAAGAAATGAAAAAACGCCAACGAGTGAAGAAGAATGATGATTTTCAAAAGGTGTTTAAAAAAGGTAAATCTTTCGCTAATCGTCAGTTTGTTGTTTATTTTTTAGTAAAAGAGGGACAAACGGAATTTCGTGTAGGTTTATCAGTTAGTAAGAAGCTTGGGAATGCGGTAACACGCAACCAAGTAAAACGCTATATTCGACAAAGTATTCATGAATTAAAAGATGAGCTAAAGCCGAATATGGATTATGTTATTATCGCCAGACATCCGGCGGCCACTATGGATTTTCATGAAGTGAAACAAAGTTTGCAGCATGTACTACGAATCGCAAAGGTAATGAAAAAAGTGTAATGTATGCAACCAAGTGGTGAAATTACGCCTGTACTGTTAGCAATAGAATAAATAATATGTGATTTTGCATAAAATTATATGTAAGAGAATTATACACACGGGGGTATTTGTGTCGAGAGTTTTCGCTTAAAAATATGTAAAATTCACAACTTATCC
This sequence comes from Lysinibacillus sp. UBA5994, assembly GCF_002429725.1. Taxonomy (NCBI): domain Bacteria; kingdom Bacillati; phylum Bacillota; class Bacilli; order Caryophanales; family Bacillaceae; genus Lysinibacillus; species Lysinibacillus sp. UBA5994. The sequence continues at coordinate 11,526 of NZ_DJAU01000038.1, forward strand.
TAGGAATAAGTATGTGTAGTTAGAATATTTAGTAGAGTGAATGTTATAGGCATGATAAAATAACTGATAACTTTATCTTCATCGAGGACTCTCAAAAGTGGACTGAAATAAAGATAAGGCTACTGACGTTAAACCGATTATGTGATAGGAAACTGTCGGTACAAAAAGAACCATATAGAATAAGAAAAAGTGAATAGTAATTGTAGGGGGAAGAAGGTTGAAAAAACAACATTGGGTAATTTTGTCACTAGTATCGGTAGCCTTACTACTTTCTGGTTGTACAGAATTCAATGAACCAATTTCCAAAGATAGCACAGGCTTCTGGAATGAATTCATTGTTTGGCCGTTGGTATCAGCAATAAAATACTTTGCTGATCTGCTAGGTACGTATGCATGGGGGATCATTGCCGTAACGATTATTATTCGTTTAGCAATTTTGCCATTGATGATCAAACAAACAAAGAGTTCTAAAAAGATGCAAGAAATTCAACCAAAATTGAAGGAACTGCAAAAGAAGTATGCTTCTAAGGATGCTCAGACACAACAACAATATCAGCAAGAAATGATGAAGTTAATGAGTGAATCTGGAGTAAATCCACTTGCAGGATGCTTACCAGTAATCATTCAAATGCCAATCTTAATTGGTTTCTATCATGCAATTAGCCGTATGAATGCAACATCAACATTTGATTTAGGGAATTTCTTTATCTTCCCGCTAGCAGATCCTGCACCTGCATTAGCTATTACAGCTGGCTTAATGCAATTTATCGTGTTACGTACAGGACCAGCAATGGATAATCCTCAAATGAAAATTATGATGTATATTATGCCATTCATGATTATTGGTTTTGGTATGGCCTTACCAGCTGCATTATCATTATACTGGGTAATCGGAAACATTATTTCGATTTTCCAAAACTTGTACATTTATAAACCTTGGAATAAAGATAAAACACAACCTGCTCAAAATGGAGGGGCTAAAAAGTGAAACAACTTACGCAAATAGGCGCAACAACACAAGAAGCGATCTCATTGGCGTTACAGAAACTTGGCAAAACCCGTGAACAAGTAGATGTTGAAGTTTTACAAGAAGGTAAAAAAGGATTTTTAGGTTTTGGTGCACGTTCTGCAGAGGTACGTGTAACAGTAAAAGAAGTTCAGGTTCCGACAATTGAAGGCGACAATGCGCAATTGCAGGTAGTAACTCAATTATATGAACCAATAGAAGTAGATGATGTTGAAACACTAAGTTCACAAGTTTCTGAACAACCAAGTGAAATGGAAGAAGTTCAACAAGTCGTTAAAGAACAAACTGAGGATGGAGACTCAGCAAATCCAATTGAAGAGGCAAAGGCTTATTTAAGTAGTATCGCTGAACAATTGGCTATTCATGATCTTGAGATTGCTACGACACGCGAAGGGAAATATGTATTATTTCAACTAAAAAGTGAGAAAGCTGCCCTGCTTATAGGGAAACGAGGTCAAACATTAAATTCCTTACAGCAATTAACACAACTCGTATTAAATAAAAGCGCAAAGCAGTTCTTAATGGTGAAACTAGATGTAGAAAACTATCGCGAGCGTCGACAAGTAGCTTTAGAATTACTTGCGGATCGAATGGCGGATAAGGCATTACGCTTAAATCAACGTGTGGCATTTGAACCAATGCCGTCTTACGAACGAAAGATAATTCATAATCAATTAGCAAACCGCCTAGATCTTGAAACGTATTCAGAAGGTACGGAGCCTAATCGTTATTTAGTAATAGAACCAGTAAAAAAATAATTAGACTGTTTCACATAATCATACAGACAATATATTTTGAAAGGTCATTTTATCTTTTAGATAAAATGACCTTTTTTAATGAAACGTAGCAAATTTTGTCGAAAATATGATTAGCGAAAAATTGATTTTATTCACATTTGGAAATGATCCTTACTTTAGATTTTGCTGAAAATATGTTAGTCTAAGGTGTTAGTAAGTATTGGTCGGTTTTGATTATCCACATGTGGATAACGTTGAGGAGGTCATTAAATGGAGTTCGATACAATTGCTGCGATATCCACACCGATGGGTGAAGGTGCCATAGCCATCGTTCGTTTAAGTGGAGACGAGGCTGTGACGATTGCAGACAAAATATTCAAATCACCCGGGGGAAAAAGTTTAACAACCAAAGATTCGCACACTATTCATTATGGACATTTAGTCGATCCTAAAACTAATGAGGTAGTAGAGGAAGTAATGCTATCGCTGATGCGTGGGCCAAAAACATTCACACGTGAGGATGTAGTTGAAATAAACTGTCATGGTGGATTAGTTTCAGTCAAACGCGTGTTGCAACTTGCTTTAACAAATGGAGCAAGGTTAGCTGAGCCAGGTGAATTCACAAAACGTGCCTTTTTAAACGGACGTATTGATTTATCACAGGCTGAAGCAGTAATGGATTTGATAAGAGCTAAAACAGATCGTGCGATGAATGTGGCTCTGGGTCAAATGGATGGAAAATTATCGAGACTTATTGGTGATTTGCGCCAAGCTTTACTAGAGACATTAGCGCAAGTAGAGGTTAATATAGATTATCCAGAGTATGATGATGTAGAAGAAATGACTGTACCTGTATTAGTAGAGAAATGTACATGGGTAAAAAATGAAATTATAAAACTTTTGCAAACATCTTCTCAAGGAAAAATTTTACGTGAGGGATTATCAACAGTTATTTTAGGTCGTCCGAATGTAGGGAAATCTTCACTATTAAATAGCTTAGTACAAGAAAATAAGGCCATAGTGACAGATATTGCAGGGACTACTCGTGATATTATAGAGGAGTACGTCAATGTCCGAGGTGTTCCACTTCGTTTAGTGGATACAGCGGGTATTCGGGAAACAGAAGATATTGTTGAACGAATTGGAGTAGAACGCTCACGGGAAGCTCTTCGTGGAGCTGATTTAATTCTGTTTGTATTAAACTATGCAGATGAATTAACTGCTGAGGATGAGCGTCTATTCGAAACAATTGAAGCGATGGATTACATCGTTATTGTAAATAAAACAGATTTACCGCAAAAAATTGATTTGGCTCGTGTCAAGGAATTAGCTGGTGACCATCGCATTGTAACAACTTCTCTGCTACAAGAGGAAGGTATTACAGAGCTAGAAGAAGCCATTGCTGCATTGTTCTTTGAGGGACAAATCGAAGCGGGCGATTTAACATATGTTTCAAACGCAAGACATATTGCTCTTCTACACCAAGCGCAAGCAACGGTAGAAGATGCAATAGCAGCTGCACAGGATGGTGTACCAGTTGATATGGTACAAATTGATGTAACAAGAACATGGGAAATACTTGGCGAAATCATTGGTGATACTGTTCAAGAAAGCCTCATCAATCAACTATTTTCTCAGTTCTGTTTAGGAAAATAATTTTCAGAAAGAAAGGAAGGTACGAGCATGCCAACAAAATATGAGGCAGGCACGTTTGATGTGATTGTGATTGGTGCTGGTCATGCAGGTTCAGAAGCTGCACATGCCGCAGCTAAAATGGGTGCTAACACATTAATGCTAACAATCAATTTAGATATGATTGCATTTATGCCATGTAATCCATCTATTGGTGGTCCTGCCAAAGGAATTGTCGTACGTGAGATTGACGCTTTAGGAGGCGTCATGGGGAAAGTGATAGATAAAACGCATATTCAAATGCGAATGTTGAATACAGGGAAAGGCCCAGCTGTACGTGCATTGCGCGCACAAGCGGACAAAGTTTTGTATCAGCAAGAAATGAAACGAGTATTAGAAGAAACACCAAACTTAACAATCCATCAAGGGATGGTTGAAGAGTTAATTATTGAGGATGGGGAAGTAAAAGGGGTCATTACACAAATTGGTGCCGTTTATCGTGCTAAAACAGTTGTCGTGACTACAGGTACTTTCCTACGTGGTGAAATCATTATTGGTGATATTAAATATTCAAGTGGTCCTAATAACCAACAACCGTCAATTCGCTTAGCTGATAATTTAAAAGAGCTAGGTTTTGATCTAGTTCGATTTAAAACAGGTACACCACCACGTGTGAATAATCGAACAATAGATTATGACAAAACAGAGATTCAACCAGGTGATGATGTTCCACGTGCATTTAGTTTTGAAACGACTGAATTCATCATGGATCAGCTACCTTGCTGGTTAACATATACAAGCCCTGAAACTCATGAAATTATTGAAGCAAATTTACATCTTTCACCGATGTATTCAGGGATGATTAAAGGGACAGGTCCACGTTATTGCCCATCTATTGAAGATAAAGTTGTACGTTTTAATGATAAGCCAAGACACCAAATCTTCTTAGAGCCAGAAGGCCGCAATACACGTGAGGTTTATGTTCAAGGTTTATCAACAAGCCTACCAGAGCATGTTCAAACACGTTTACTAAAATCTATACCTGGCTTAGAGAATGCGGAAATGATGCGCGCTGGTTATGCTATTGAATACGATTCAATTGTGCCAACACAACTATGGCCAACTTTAGAAACAAAACGTATTAAAGGCTTATATACAGCGGGTCAAATCAACGGCACATCTGGCTATGAAGAAGCTGCCGCGCAAGGCTTAATGGCGGGCATGAATGCTGCTGCTAATGTACTAGGTAAAGACGAATTAATTTTGAGCCGTTCGGATGCTTATATTGGCGTTTTGATCGATGACCTAGTGACAAAAGGAACAAATGAGCCATATCGTTTATTAACATCTCGTGCAGAATATCGTTTACTATTACGTCATGATAATGCAGATCTACGATTAGTAGAGTTAGCTTACAATATGGGGATGATTCCACAAGAAAGATATGCTAGTTTCAATGAGAAAAAAGAGCTGATTGAAAATGAAATTGCACGTCTTCGTGAAGTCATTATTAAGCCAAATGAAGCGACACAATCTGTTATTCGTTCTGTTGGTGGTAGTGAATTAAAAGACGGTATACGTGGTGCAGACTTATTAAAACGTCCTGAAATGCATTATGAGTTAATCTCTTCTTTAATTCCTGCAGAAATCGAGTTGGCGGATGAAGTGAAAGAACAAATTGAAATCCAGCTTAAATATGAAGGCTATATCGAAAAAGCATTGCAACAGGTAGAGAAACTACACAAAATGGAAAACAAAAAAATTCCTGAGAATATTGATTACGATGCTATTTCAGGTTTAGCAACAGAAGCGCGTCAAAAATTAAAACAAGTTACACCTCTATCTATTGCGCAAGCCTCTCGTATTTCTGGTGTTAATCCAGCTGATATTTCAATTCTGCTTGTTTATATTGAACAAGGTAAAATTGCGAAAGTAAGCAGCTGATCATCAACAACAGTAAAGTGAATAAGAGGCGGGCATACCATTGTGCCCGCTTCCTATTTTTAAAGCTATACTATTAGTTGGAGTTGTATAGCTAGATCAACAAAGGAGACTTTACATGAACGAACAACAATTTATTGAGGCTCTGAAAGAGAAAGGTATTGAACTTTCTGATATACAGATTGCTCAATTTAAAAAGTATTTTGAATTACTTGTTGAGTGGAATGAAAAGATGAATTTAACTGCCATTACAGATTTAGAAGGCGTGTATTTAAAGCATTTCTTCGATTCGATTAGTCCTTCATTTTACTTTGATTTTTCAAAAGTCATAACTGTTTGTGATGTTGGAGCAGGAGCTGGTTTCCCAAGTATCCCAATTAAAATCTGTTTCCCACATTTACAAGTTACAATTGTCGACTCCTTAAATAAAAGAATTACCTTTTTAAATCATTTAAGTGATGAGTTACAATTAGAGAATATGCATTTTGTACATGCTCGCGCGGAAGAGTTTGGCCAAAATTTAAAATACCGCGAACAATTTGATGTGGTAACAGCACGAGCTGTAGCTCGTTTATCCGTTCTAGCAGAGTTATGTGTACCTTTAGCGAAACAAGATGGATATTTTGTTGCTTTAAAAGCCGCAGCTGGGGCAGAAGAACTAAAGGATGCTAAAAAAGCTTTAACAACATTGGGTGTTAAACTGAGTGAGGAATTTTCTTTCAAGCTACCTGTTGAAGAAAGTGAACGCATTTTATATATATTTGATAAAATAAAAGGAACACCGAAAAAATATCCGCGTAAGCCAGGTGTACCAAATAAAACACCGATTCAATAATTAGTGTTTCATGTGAAACTTCTCAAAGTGGAAAATATTTTTTCTATTTTGAGCATACATACTAGTTATGGATGGTTCACGCAAAAGACATCTATGAACTATATACATTTCAAGAAATATAATAAATAATAATAGAATGACACAGAGCAAGATAGTTACTTAAAGGTGGTGCCACTTGGATGAAAAGTCCTTTTTCACGTTTTTTTGGAGGCGGAAGTAAAACAGAGCCTATTGTGAAAAATGAAGTAGAACAAGCAGAGGCGGTTCATGCAGCGGAAGAAGTCATAAAGTTGCCTATTGATCAAATTGTACCTAACCGTTTTCAGCCACGTACTATTTTTGATGATGAAAAAATTGAAGAATTATCAAGAACCATTCATACACATGGTGTGATTCAGCCAATTGTTGTACGTAAAACATCAGACAATCAATATGAAATTATCGCTGGTGAGCGTCGTTATCGAGCGATGAAAAAGCTACAATGGACAGAAGTCCCTGCTATTGTACGTAATTTAACTGATAAGGAAACAGCATCTATTGCGTTAATAGAGAACTTGCAGCGTGAGGAGTTAACTGCTATTGAAGAAGCGGTAGCCTATCAAAAATTATTAGAGCTTCATGAGCTAACACAGGAAGCTCTTGCCCAAAGACTTGGAAAAGGACAATCCACTGTAGCCAACAAATTACGTTTATTAAGGCTGCCAGATGAAGTACAGCAAGCTATTTTGAAGCGAAAAATATCTGAACGACATGCACGTGCATTAATTGCTATTAAAGATCAACCATTGCAACTAGAAATTTTGCAGCTAGCAATTGAAAATGATTGGAATGTGCGACAGTTAGAGGAGCAAATCCAGGCTATATTACATCCTGTAGCTGATGAGCAGGAAGAATCAATTCCAAAGAAAGCTAAACCGAAACGTAAAGCTATAAGTAAAGATGTACGTATTGCTTTGAATACCATCAAACAGTCTTTAACGATGGTAACGAAAAGTGGGATTACGGTGAAAACTGAAGAAGAAGATACAGAAGAATACTATCAAATTACAGTGAAGATACCTAAAAAGAAAAAAGTGTAATAAATTATTTTAGAAAAATAATTTATGATCAAATTTATCACTGTACAGGGGAGATATCTCAGAAGATTAATAGAGATATCTCCTTTTTTGTATTTATTCTTAATATTTTATACAACTCTCTTCAAATTTTTTGATAGAATGAAAGTTAGATAGCGGATTAAATAGTGATTTTACAAATGATTTGTCAAAGTAAACTTTGATAGATGAAAGCAGGTGCTTTTAAATGGGTAGAATTATAGCAATCGCCAATCAAAAGGGTGGCGTAGGTAAAACAACAACTTCGGTCAATTTGAGCGCTTGCCTAGCATACTTAGGTAAGAAAGTGCTTTTAATTGATACTGATCCGCAGGGGAATACAACAAGTGGACTTGGTATTAATAAAGGAGAAATACAGGGTTGTATTTATGATGTGCTCATTGATGATGAAGATGTTCAAAATGTCATTCAAAAAACAAATGTTGAAAATTTATCTATCGTGCCAGCAACAATCTCACTTGCAGGTGCAGAAATTGAATTGGTTTCGACTATTTCCAGAGAAGTACGTTTAAAACATGCTTTACAAAATGTGAAAGAGGATTTCGATTATATAATTATTGACTGTCCACCATCTTTAGGGCTTTTAACAATCAATGCGTTAACAGCTTCAGATGCGCTTATTATTCCTGTACAATGTGAATATTATGCATTGGAAGGGTTAAGTCAATTACTATCAACAGTTCGCCTCGTTCAAAAGCATTTGAATCAACAGCTTTATATCGATGGCGTTTTATTAACAATGCTAGATGCACGCACAAACTTAGGCTTACAAGTTATTGAGGAAGTGAAAAAATATTTCCAAGATAAAGTATATAAAACAATAATCCCCCGTAATGTGCGATTAAGTGAGGCACCAAGTCATGGTCAACCAATCATCACTTATGATGCAAAATCTAGAGGTGCAGAAGTTTATTTAGAGATGGCGAGGGAAGTGATTAAAAATGGCTAAAGGTCTAGGAAAGGGTATTGGGGCATTATTTCCAGGAGAGTCTTTAGAACACAGTGGTCAAGTGGAAGAAATCCAATTAGATTTAATTGTTGCGAACCCATTTCAGCCACGTAAAATTTTCGATGAAGAAAGTTTACAAGAATTAGCTGATTCTATTAAAGAACATGGAATTTTGCAGCCAATTGCTGTGCGTAAAAAAGCACGCAAGTTTGAAATTGTTGCGGGAGAGCGTCGTTACAGAGCTTGTCTATTAGCTGGCCTCGAGGTTATTCCTGTCATTATAAAAGAGCTATCAGATGCACAAATGATGGAGCTTGCTATTTTAGAAAACCTCCAACGTGAGGATTTAACTGTTATTGAAGAAGCAGAAGCCTATCAGAGTTTAATGGAAAACTTACATTTAACTCAGGAAGAGTTATCGAAGCGATTAGGAAAAAGTAGACCGCATATTGCCAATCACGTTCGGCTACTGGCATTACCAGAAGATGTACGTAAACTGATGAATGATGGAACTTTATCGATGGGGCAGGGACGGGCATTACTCGGCTTAAAAAATAAAAGAAGAATATCAGAAGTGGCTAATAAGGTAATAAATCTAGGATTGAACGTACGTCAAGTTGAATTATTAGTGCAAAATTTAAATGAAGAAGTTTCACGTGAAACAATCCCTCCTAAGAAAAAAGATATCTTTGTAACTGCAAAGGAGTCACAATTACGAGACTACTTTGGAACAAATGTTCAAATAAAGAAAACAAGCAATAAAGGGAAAATAGAAATTGAATTTTATTCTGAAGATGATTTAGAACGAATATTGGAAATATTAAACATACAGGAAGAATAAAATAATATTTCTATAACTTAATCAGAGCGCCAAGCAAATAGGCGCTCTCTATTTTTTAGAGAGAAAGAAGGCTTAAGTGTGGTATTACTAGGGGCATTAATAAATGCTGTGTTAATTATAGTAGGAGCATTAGTAGGGCGCATTTTTAAAAATCTTCCTGAATCTATGAAATCTACGGTTCTTTCTATTATTGGTTTAGCCGTCACATTATTAGGGATAAAAATGGGCTTTGAAAGTGATAATTTTATTATATTGGTAGTAAGTTTAGTGGTAGGTACAGTAATAGGTGAGTGGTTAGATTTAGATAAACAAATGAATCGTCTAGGTAAATGGGTAGAGAGTTTATTTCGTACAAAACGGGATGACCAAAATCAAATTAGCATAGCAGAGGGCTTTGTAACTGCCTCACTAATTTTTGTTGTAGGATCAATGGCTGTTATAGGTGCTCTTGATAGTGGTCTTCGTAATGATCATAATGTACTCATTACTAAAGGATTAATAGATGGATTTACATCCATTATTCTAGCCTCGACATTAGGTATAGGTGTAATGCTATCCGCTGTACCTGTCTTTGTTTATCAAGGATTAATAGCTCTTTTTGCAGGTGTTATAAGTTCCTTTATCCCTGATGCCGCACTACAAATGTTCATTACAGAAATGACGGCTGTTGGCGGGGTTATGATTATGGCAATAGGGTTAAACATTGCAGGCTTAGCTAAGATCAAAGCTGCTAACTTGCTTCCAGGTATCGTCATTGTTGGTATTATGGTGGCTATCTTCTACATTTTTTAGTGAATAACGATGAGCAGCCAGTAATAATGCTCTTGAAAGCTTTTCAGCCATTGCATAAGAGATATGAAGTCTGGTATTTTGTAAAACAAGCATTTCCATAAAGCCTCCAATATTGACGATTCCTTTCACGGAAATGTCTCCAATTGGGGGTAATTCTTTTTTTACAGCTTTTCCAGGGAAAATGGGTCCACTTTGAACTGAAATATGACCAACATTTTGCTCACTGCCGAGACAGGCATCAATCGCAATAATGAATGGTTTTGTAGTATGATTGTGTAGCTGTTGCATTGTAGAATCTAGGTTTAGAGCATGTAAAGGGTCTTCTAAGGAACCTACAATTTCATAAGGAAAGCTAACAGATTTTTTTAAAAAGCTACCAGTTAATGGACCAAGTGTATCACCCGTACATCGGTCACTGCCAATACAACAAAAAATTAGTCTTTCATGATGAAACGGTATATGTTCTAAAAATAATGTACTTAATTGCCAAACAGCATTTTTACTCTCATGATGAAGGGAATAAGGTAGTAACAAATTTGGTATAGTATTCATAAAAAAACTCACTTTCTTTTTATTTTTAGAAGTGCTCAATTTTTATGCAGTATACGCAAATTTTTAGCAAGTTATTCAAGAGGTGGTAATGATGGAAAAGAATAAAAAGTTAATGGAAAAATACTGGGACAAGCTCACATCTGAGGATCTTTGGGAAAAGGTTATTGATGCATCTATAGAAATTTTGCTCATTCTATTAGTATCGTGGATCGCTGTAAGATTAGGTAAAAAATTTATTAAAAAGGTGTTTTTAATCCGTATGCGTTCACCATTGAGCCACTCAGAGCGACGCCAACGAACAATTTCAAGATTATTACAAAGCGTGATTTCCTATGTCGTTTATTTCTCTGCAATCATTGGTATACTTTCTTCCTTAAATATAAAGGTAGCAGGTTTATTAGCGGGTGCAGGAATTGTTGGTTTAGCAATAGGTTTTGGTGCTCAAAGCTTAGTAAAGGATGTTATTACTGGATTCTTTATTATTTTTGAAGACCAGTTTGGTGTAGGCGATTATATAAAAATAAATGCTGCAGAAGGTACAGTTGTAGAAATTGGCTTACGTACAACAAAAATTAATGGTGCTACTGGTGAACAGTTCATCATTCCCAATGGTGCCATAGGCGAAGTCGTCAATTATTCTGTTAACAACTCCAAAATTTTTATAGATTTACAAATGGCCACGGATGCTGATTTTGAGAAAGCAGAAGGGGTTATTAATAAGTATTTAGAGACATTGCCTAAGATGCATAAAGAATTAATTGCAGCTCCGGTATTTCTAGGTGTGCAAAACGTGAAAGGGACAGAAGTAACCATTCGTATAGCTGCTGAAACATTACCGCAGCAACAATATGGAGTAGCACGTACCATACGCCGCGATATTACGAAACTCTTTGAAGAAAATAATATACCAATGGCCTATCCAAAAATGATGTTCTATGGCAAAGATGAGGGGAGAAGTGTGTAAGATGGAGGCAAAAAAATTTGGTTTAAACGATATTGTTGAAATGAAAAAACAACATCCATGCGGTACTAATAAATGGAAAATTATTCGTATGGGGGCGGATGTACGTATCAAATGCGAAGGATGTCAGCATAGTGTCATGATTCCACGTCGTGAATTTGAGAAAAAAATGAAAAAGGTTTTATTTTCTGCGGAAGAGTCGTAACATCAGGCATATTAGACTTTTTCTGGGTGAATCAATATAATAGATAAGGTTATAAGAGAGAAAATTTGAACTGAGTATAGAAAGGTTGTGTCCATCCATGGCATTAACAGCTGGAATCGTTGGTTTACCTAACGTTGGAAAATCAACATTATTTAACGCAATAACAAAAGCGGGCGCATTGGCTGCAAACTATCCATTCGCAACGATCGATCCAAACGTTGGTATAGTTGAAGTACCTGATGCACGTTTAGATAAATTAACAGAATTAGTGGTACCGAAAAAAACTGTGCCAACTGCATTTGAATTTACAGATATCGCTGGAATTGTTAAAGGTGCTTCCAAGGGTGAAGGATTAGGAAATAAGTTCCTAGCTCATATTCGTGAAGTAGACGCAATTTGTCAGGTAGTACGTTGTTTTGTAGACGAAAACATTACTCACGTTTCTGGTGCAGTAGATCCAATTGACGATATTGAAGTTATTAATCTAGAGCTTGCACTAGCTGACTTAGAATCTGTGGATAAACGTTTACAACGAGTTAGCAAAATGGCGAAACAAAAAGATAAAGAGGCTATGATAGAGGAGCCAGTGCTTCTAAAAATTAAAGAGCAACTAGAAAACGGTAAACCAGCTAGAGCAGCTGAGCTATCAGATGATGAATTAAAGGTAATTAAAGGTCTTCATCTGCTAACAATTAAACCAATGCTTTATGTAGCAAACGTTTCAGAAGATGAAGTAGCAGATGCAGACAACAACGAGTATGTGAAAAAAGTACGTGAGTATGCATCCGCTGAAGGTGCACAGGTCATTACTATTTGTGCAAAAATCGAAGAAGAAATTTCTGAGTTAGATGATGAAGAAAAAGCTATGTTCTTAGAAGAATTAGGAATTAAAGAATCTGGTTTAGATCAACTAATTCGTACTTCTTATGACTTATTAGGACTAGCTACTTACTTCACTGCAGGTGTACAAGAGGTACGTGCCTGGACGTTCCGTAAAGGAATGAAGGCACCTCAATGTGCTGGTATTATCCATACTGACTTTGAGCGCGGCTTTATTCGTGCAGAAACAGTGGCATATGATGATCTTCTTGAGGCAGGTTCGCAAGCAGCGGCTAAGGAAGCTGGTAAAGTACGTCTTGAAGGTAAAGAATATGAAGTACAAGATGGCGATATTATGTTATTCCGCTTTAATGTATAAAAAACTTACAAGGGCAATCTAAAATGGTTGCCCTTTTTCGATTGCGTAGTTATCAGAATTTTTAATGTATGGAGGCGACTTATGAATGAATCCTGTGCAAATTAAGGAACGTGGTTTAGAGTTTGAGCAACTGGGGATGCTACCACAAGATGTCTTAGATTATATTTATGAACAACGATTATTCAAATTGTTCACTCCAAAAGAATTAGGTGGTATGGATTTAAATTTAGTAGAAGGTGTAAAGATATTTCAACAGATGTCTGCACTTGATGGCAATTTTGGATGGCTCATTACTATTGGTACAGGTGGAAACGCATTTATTCCAACATTCAGTAAAGAAATTTGTGAAAAAATCTATTCTCCTAAAGAAGCAGTTATAGCAGGTAGTGGATATCCAACAGGGATAGCTGTAAAAACAATTGGAGGCTATTATGTAACAGGGCAATGGAAGTATTGTAGTGGTTCTAATTATGCATCAACATTTACGATGAATTGTTTAATTGAAGAAGATGGTATCAAAACTGAAAAAATTATTAGCTGCTCAGTAAATCCACATGATGTAGAAATTTTGAATGATTGGTCTGCAATGGGTTTAAAGGCAACAGCTAGTCATACAATCCGTGTAAACAATGTTTGGGTACCACAGGAAGCTACTTTTCAATTAGGGGTCATCAGAAATGATTATGGCAATTCAGTACATAGCTTTCCATTTACCACTTTTGCAGAGGCTTCCTTTTTAGGCGTTTGTCTTGGGATGACAGAGAATTTTTTAGAAGAAGCTTTTGCTTTAATGAAGCAACGAAATCATGATGGAAGCAGAACTGAGCGAATTGGAGCCTTCCAATTTTTATGGATGCAGCAGCATAAACGTTTCAAGCAATGCGAGGAACAGTTTTATGCAACATTATCTGTCTTTTGGCAACAACATCAAAAAGGTGAACAATTAACGGAAGAGGAATTATCACAATTTACTCAATTGGCTAAGGATATAGCTGCTGCCTGCTTAGAGATAGCCAATAATTTAATACGCAGTCTCGGTATGGATGCTATTACAGAAACATCTATGATTAACCGTATTTGGAGAAATTTATATACAGCAGCCCAGCATGGATTTTTAACTCCTTAAAGTATAAATAGAATCTGTAGTTGTTCATTTCTAATCTACAGATTCTATTTAATTATGTAGTCTTATTTTAATGATGATCCTTTTCCCGCAATAGATAAACATACAGCTTTGGTAATTTAGGATCATCCTGTACGATAGCATTACGTGGATATTTGCGTAGCTCTTTATACATGGCAAAATCGCCTACAGCTCCAGCTATTAACACCGCCCCTATCAATATTAAAACAGTACTGTTAAGATAAAACCCAACAATGGTTGGAAGTACTCCAGTCGTCCAGAATGGCAGTAATAAAGCTTTTTTCATAGCATGGTTGGGGAGAGGTTGCTCAGTAGTTGCATAGGCAATACCTTGCTCTAAATTTATGCCATATTTTAAAGCTTTAAAGGGAACTCTGCCAAAAATCATAAAGCCAATTAAATGAAAAGCCTCGTGTAGGATAATAAAAATTATATACAGCACAACAAATAGTGCTGTGCCACCAATCATCTTCCAAAAAGAAAAATGGAAATCTTTAAAGCAAATATATTGAATGGCAATAAATAATATGACAAGACCACTTGTAATCACAAAATTGTCGATCATTAACTTCTTTAAATCTAATTCGATAACGATAGGCTCCTTATCGTTGGTTAACATGAAGGCACTCCTTTCATAGATAATGAAATATACTGCCATTATATAACGAATTATTAGTTTGTGACTTGAAAGACATGTACCTATATGTTACAATTCATTGATGTGAGTAATAATTAATTACTTGCTCCTTGCTCCCTTAATTAGGAGAGCCTAAGTCCATAAGGAGGTGTAAACAGATGAGAAAATACGAATTAATGTACATCGTACGTCCGAACATTGAAGACGAAGCGAAGAAAGCTTTAGTTGAACGTTTCAACGAAATGTTAACTTCTAACGGTGCAGAAGTCATCGAATCAAAAGAGTGGGGCAAACGCCGCTTAGCTTATGAAATTCAAGACTTCCGCGAAGGTTACTACCAAATCGTAAAAGTAAACGCTACTTCAGATGCAATCAACGAGTATACACGTCTTGCTAACATCAGCGAAGACATCATTCGCCACATTGCAGTTCGCGAAGAAGCTTAATAATTAATTTTTTACAAAACGCTGAAAAGGAGGTTGTATTCTGATGATTAACCGTGTCGTATTAGTTGGAAGACTAACAAAAGATCCTGAGCTACGTTATACACCGAATGGAGTTGCGTCTACAAGATTTACAGTAGCTGTAAACCGTGCATTCTCAAATCAACAAGGTGAACGCGAAGCTGATTTCATTAGCTGTGTTGCTTGGCGTAAACAGGCTGAAAACCTAGCGAACTTCATGCGAAAAGGAAGTTTAATTGGGGTAGAAGGTCGTATCCAGACAGGCAGTTATGAAGGACAAGATGGTAAGCGAGTATACACAACAGATGTCGTGGCGGATAGCGTACAGTTTTTAGAACCCCGTAATGGTAGCGGTGCTCCTGCTCCTCAATATGGTGGACAAACTTACGGTAATAACCAACCGTCATATGGCGGTGGTCAACCACAACAACAGTTTAGTGGCGCTATGCCAGGGCAGGGTTCCTATGGCGGCGATTCGTATCAGCAAAATCAACCACCTATGAATCAGCCGAATTATACACGTGTAGATGAGGATCCATTTGCGAATAGCAAAGGGCCAATAGAAGTATCTGAGGATGATCTTCCATTCTAATGCTTCTAAATGATAAAAAAAGATAAGGAGGAGACACACTATGGCACCACGTCGCGGAGGCCGCAAACGCCGTAAAGTTTGCTACTTCACTGCTAATAACATTACGCATATCGACTATAAAGATGTAGATTTATTAAAAAAATTCATCTCTGAGCGCGGTAAAATTTTACCACGTCGCGTAACTGGCACTAGCGCTAAGTACCAACGTAAATTAACTTCAGCTATCAAAGTATCTCGTATCATGGGATTACTTCCATTCGTAGCAGAAGATAAATAAAATTTATTTATTAATAAAAGCACAACAAGGTTTTCATAACCTTTGTGGTGCTTTTTTTATTTATACTGTTTTCTCAAATATTGTTGCTATAAAGGAAAAAAAGCGAGAAATTTGAAACTAATATTGTTGGGGAAGTAAATCTATCTTTAGCAGGAGATGATTATCCAGATGACTCAATCTCTCCTTTCGGTTTCTATCTTTATAAGGACGTGGATACCCCTTCTCCTCAAACTTATTCAACTCACAGCAATGTACCAGCAACCTATTATTATGAAGCATTCAGTGGATCATATCTGCTTGGGTTGAATAAATTATCAAATGTAAAATTATTTCAAGCTCACCTATTCGGTGGGCTTGTTTTATTTAAGAGAACGATAGATATAGCAAAGTATCAACGATAGGTACCTAAAATGACATTCTAATTACACAATATAATAAGATTAGATTCGGATAGAAGACTATTGGAAAATATTTTTCCAATTTTTATGCATCGATCAGTTTTTAGGTAAGATTATTTTCTAAAATTATTTTATTTAAAATGTCACCAAATGGTAACTTCATGTGTGTTATAAGTGAAAGGAGTTGATGGATGTTGCAACAATTAGTTTGGTCGAACGAACTAGATATAGAACGAATTGTTGATAAATATGGAAATATGCTTTTTAGAATGTGTCTTGTTATTCTATGCAATGAGAATGATGCAGAGGATGTCGTACAAGACA
Organism: Lysinibacillus sp. UBA5994; assembly: GCF_002429725.1. Taxonomy (NCBI): domain Bacteria; kingdom Bacillati; phylum Bacillota; class Bacilli; order Caryophanales; family Bacillaceae; genus Lysinibacillus; species Lysinibacillus sp. UBA5994. The sequence goes on from NZ_DJAU01000038.1 coordinate 28,147, forward strand.
CTTTTATTACCTATCTAACTAAATCTCCACCATTTAACGATTCAGAACATGAGAAAGCATGGTTGATTACTATTGCTACAAATCGTTGCAAGAATATGAGAAGGTACAATATTATTCGTAAACATATGGATATCAATGATTTACAACTATATTGTAAGGATGATGAAAACTATGGTTTAATTGAACATCTTATGAGATTGCCAAATAAACATAAGATTGTCTTGTTACTTTATTATGTAGAGGGCTATAAAGTAGATGAAATAGCAAAAATACTTGGCATTACTACTTCAGCAGTTAAAAAGCGATTACAACGTGGAAGAGAGCTTATTCGAGAAAAATATCGAAAGGAGAATGAATGATGAACTTTGATAAGATTAAAGAAGCTGTTAATACTATTGAAATGCCAAAAACTATGAAAAATCGTGTGAAAAAGAATTGCAATATTATAGAAAAGAAAAATTTTAAAAGGCGGATTTCTGTAGCTTGTGCATTTGGATTCCTATTGTTAATTATGATAGGTATTCCGTTTTTCAATAATAATGGAAACTTTCAAGTCGCAAATTTTACAATCACAGCTTATGCATTGAGTGATGATGGGAATCAGCCAAATACCAAACTTTCATCAGATAAAGCTACTTTTGAATTATCAACTGAAGCTAGAGGTAGTACAACTGATATAACTGGAGATGTAGGTAATTTAATCTTTACAAAGCTTATGCTAAATATAAGTGGAGAACATATCGACTCAGTCACTTATACCATTAGCAAAGGCAAGTTTATAGAGGATGTTACACTTACAGCTAAAGAATATGCAGACAAAGACTGGTTATTATCAGAAAAGATATTTATGATTGGAAGTTCGCCTGGTTCAGATATATACAACGGTACAAAGGAAATTGGAAATACCTATACAGTTGAGTATAATGAACAGGATAAATATCAATATTCAATTGCAATTCCTCATGATGGCAATTTGGTAATAGATGACGACATAATAATCAAAGTCATTGTAAAATATACAGATGGAAGCTCTGAACAACAAGATATTGCTGTAACTCAAGAATCAAATTCTTTAAAATCAAATTCTATTTCATTAAAGCTTAATTAAAATAATCGAGATGTAATACTACTGTACAAAGAACTAAGTTAACTGGAGAAAAGAAGAACTAGTAGAAAAATCTACAGGATAGATTAGAAACCAAACATTGACGAGGATACTTATTACTCTTGGTAGTATTGTTGGGTACGGAATTTATGTTGAATTTAGTTAAATTAGTTAGTATCATGGGATTACTTCCATTCGTAGCAGAAGATAAATAAGATTGATGACGTTAAGGTAACTGACCTTACATCAATTTTAACTACCAGCATATTACGATATTCGTATCGGGTATGCTGGTTTTTTGTTATGGTTAAAAAGAAAATTATCAGCTACTTAGGTAAAAGTTCGAATTAAAATTGAAAAAATAATGACAATGTACATAGTGATCTAAGTGATTTTTGTTCAATACTATGAAAAAATGGTACAATAAAGGGTAGTAAGTTTGACTGAAAAAAAGGAAGGTTTTCAATGCCGAATAATCAAACAAAAGCGCTTGTACAAGGCTCAATGATGGTTGCACTTTTTACAATTTTGATGCTAATTTCTGCATATGTACCATTCATCTTTATAGTAGCTTTATTATTCGCTCCACTACCGATTGCTTGGTATAGCGCAAATTACAAGCGTTCCACATCAATACTCGTAGCAATAGTAGGCTGTATCCTAACCACTATAACGAGTGGAATATCCATGCTGCCATTTGCCTTTATTTTAGGGCTAGTAGGTGTCGTTATGGGTAACGCCATTTATTTGAAGAAGAGTAAGCTTTATTTATTTATGTCAACGGGGATTGCTAATCTCCTTTCGATGGCAATTGTTTATGTTGCTTATGTAAAGCTTTCAGGGATTGACTTCATAAGCATGAGTTTAGAGATGGCACGTAAAAATTATGAGCAATCTAATGAATTTGCGAAGAATGTAACAGGCAAAGTAGCCATTAATCCAGAGCAGCTTGAGGCAATGTTTAAAACAATTGAACTGACTATGCCTGCAACGATAACAATCTCAGCATTTTTTGCTGCATTTATTATCATTACAGTCAATTTACCAGCTCTAAAACGACTAGGGGTAGATGTTCCAAAATTTGCTCCATTCCAAAATATGAGATTACCACGCTCTATTTTATGGTATTACATGATCGTTTTATGTATTAATTTATTCATGCGTCCTGAGGCTGGCTCTACGCTAGATATTATTGTATTAAATGTTTCTTATATTTTATGGTTGTTACTGATTTTACAAGGAATATCTTTTATCCATTATTTTATCTCTAAAAAGGGGATGCCAAATGGAGTTAAATGGGTAGCAACTTTATTAGCAATTCCATTATCATCCTTTATGATCTTACTCGGTATTGTTGATTTAGGTTTTGACGTACGTTCACTTGTAAAGGGGAAGACTAAAGAATAAGGGGCTGATTGTAATGGGGACATTTAGAAAACGACCAATTCGCTATCCGCTTTTTGTTCTTTCCATATTTGGAACTGTGACGTTCGTGCTTCTATGTATTTGGAATATCGGGATAGGCATCGGTTATGGTGTAGGTTTTGTTTTACTGATGGCCTACACATGGAAAGTAGAGAAGATAGCTTTTGAGGAAACAGAAAAGCACATTGAATCTATCTCCTTCCGTATGAAAAAAGTGGGGGAAGAGGCACTGCTTGAAATGCCAATTGGGATACTGCTGGTTAATGAGCAGTATGAAATCGAATGGTCTAATCCATATATGCAAGGCATTTTAAATATGGAATCATTAGTTGGAGAAGGTATTGTAAATATATCTGATGACATCTATGTATTAATGAAGACCGAGGAGACTAATGAGGCTACGATTACACTAAGTGATCGGAAATATCGTGTTTATTATAAAAAAGAGGAACGACTACTGTATTTCTTTGATATAACTGAACAGATTGCCATTGAAAAGCAATACTATGCAGACCGTACAGTAATCGCTATATTGTTTGTCGATAATTACGATGAAATCACGCAAGCCATGGACGATCAACCACGTAGTTTAACCAACACAATGGTTACTTCAATTGTCAATGAATGGGCTGCAGAGCATGGTGTATTTGTCAAACGAATATCATCAGATCGTTTCTTAGCAGTCTTAAATGAATCCATTTTAACGGAGCTAGAAAAGAAAAAATTTGCTATATTAGATACCATTCGAGAAAAAACAGCTCAAAAGAATTTATCATTAACATTAAGTATTGGTGTAGGAGCTGGATCATCCTCATTAGTGGAGCTTGGTGAGTTGGCACAATCCAGTCTTGATCTTGTATTAGGACGGGGTGGAGACCAAGTGGCGATAAAGCAACCTACTGGAAAACTTAAATTCTATGGTGGAAAAACAAATCCAGTCGAAAAACGTACACGTGTTAGAGCGCGCGTTATTTCACATGCATTACGCGATTTAATTCAAGACAGTGACCAAGTGTTTGTTATGGGACATAAAAATCCTGACATGGACTCCATTGGTGCTTCTGTAGGTGTACGGAAAATGGCACAAATGAATGATGTAAAGGGTTATGTCATTATCAATTTTGATGAATTAAATGGTAGCGTTACACGATTAATGAATGAAATAGAGAGTAAATCAGATTTCTATGAAAATTTCCTTACACCAGAGGAAGCCGCTGGTAAAATGACTGAGAAATCGTTGCTCGTTATTGTTGATACACATAAGCCGAATTTAGTAATTGATGCACACCTATTGAAATTAGCTGAAAAGGTGGTTGTAATCGACCATCATCGTCGAAGTGAGGACTTTATCGAAAATCCTACACTCGTTTATATGGAGCCATATGCGTCGTCCACAGCAGAGCTAGTGACAGAGTTACTAGAATATCAGCCGAAGCGTGCAAAAATTAATATGCTAGAAGCTACTGCATTACTAGCGGGTATTATCGTTGATACCAAAAGCTTTACACTTCGAACAGGAGCACGTACATTTGAAGCAGCTTCTTACTTACGAACAAATGGTGCCGATACAGTATTGGTCCAACGTCTCTTGAAGGAGGACGTGGACACATATATAGAGCGCTCCAAAATTGTGCAAACAGTTAAGTTCGTAAAACCAGGAGTAGCTGTTGCTGTAGGTGAGGAATCAAAAGTGTATGACTCTGTCTTAATTGCGCAAACAGCCGATATTTTACTAACGATGAAGGATGTTAGTGCATCCTTTGTCATTGCACATCGGGCAGATGGCAAAATTGGTATAAGTGCACGATCACTTGGCGAGGTCAATGTACAGCTAATTATGGAGAGGCTTGGCGGCGGTGGACATTTAACGAATGCTGCCTGCCAAATAGATGCTAAATCCATCGATGGTGTGAAAAAACATTTAGAAGAGGCCATAAATGAGGTCTTTGAAGGGAGTTCTGACTAATGAAAGTAGTATTTTTAAAAGACGTTAAAGGAAAAGGAAAAAAAGGTGAAATTAAAAACGTAGCTGATGGCTATGCACAAAATTTCTTAATCAAGAATGGCTATGCAGCGGAAGCAAATGCGCAAGCTTTAAGCCAAATAGAGGGGCAAAAGAAATTAGAGGCCAAAAATGCTGCTGCCGAATTAGCTGAAGCACAAGCATTAAAGGAAAAAGTAGAAGCACTAACAGTTGAGCTAAAAGCAAAATCAGGTGATGGTGGCCGCTTATTTGGCTCAGTATCTACAAAGCAAATTGCTGATGCATTACAAAAAGTGCACGGCATTAAAATTGACAAACGTAAAATGACTTTACCTGATGGAATTCGTTCACTTGGCTTTACAAATGTTCCTGTAAAACTACATCATGAAGTATCAGCAACGTTAAAAGTCCATGTAACGGAAGAATAAGGAGCGACAATCCATGAGTGAACCGATGATGGACCGCGTTCCACCGCATAACCGGGAGGCGGAGCAATCGGTTATCGGTGCTATCTTCCTTGAGCCACAGGCATTAATAACAGCATCAGAAATTTTATTGGCAGATGATTTTTATTTAAATGCCCATAAGAAAATTTTCGAAACGATGTTGCGCTTGAGTGATCAAGGAAAAGCGATAGATGTTGTAACAGTTACAGAAGAATTATCAGCTAAAAAAGAGATTGAGGACGTTGGCGGGCTTTCTTATTTACTAGAGCTCGCCAATGCTGTCCCTACAGCTGCCAATGTCGCTCATTATGCCAAAATCGTTGAGGAAAAGGCCCTCTTACGTCGATTGATTCGAGTGGCTACGAAAATTGTCGAGGACGGCTATACCCGTGAAGACGAAGTAGAGGCATTATTAGGCGAGGCAGAGAAGAAAATGATGGAGGTTGCCAATCGAAAGAATGCAGGTGACTTTAAGCATGTTAAAGATGTGCTAGTGGAAACTTTCGATAATATTGAGCAACTGCAATCACAAAAGGGAGAAGTAACGGGTATCCCGACTGGCTTCCGTGATTTAGATAACATTACTGCAGGCTTTCAACGCAACGATTTAATCATTGTTGCTGCTCGTCCATCTGTAGGGAAAACAGCCTTTGCATTGAATGTTGCGCAAAGTGTTGCTGTACAAGCTCGTGAAAATGTTGCAATCTTTTCTTTAGAGATGGGTGCAGAGCAACTGGTCATGCGTATGCTTTGTGCAGAAGGAAATATAGATGCACAAGTTTTACGTACAGGTGCTTTAACTACAGAAGATTGGGGTAAACTAACTATGGCAATGGGTAGTTTATCGAATTCAGGGATTTTTATTGATGATACTCCAGGTGTACGTATCAATGAAATCCGTGCAAAATGTCGTCGTTTAGCTCAGGAGAATGGACTAGGAATGATCTTAATTGATTATTTACAGTTGATTCAGGGTAGCGGCAAGCCAGGAGAAAACCGTCAGCAAGAGGTATCAGAGATTTCCCGTTCTTTAAAGGGATTAGCCCGTGAATTAAAGGTACCTGTGATTGCGTTATCACAGTTATCTCGTGGTGTTGAGCAACGACAAGATAAACGGCCAATGATGAGTGACTTACGTGAATCGGGAAGTATTGAGCAAGATGCTGATATTGTTGCGTTTTTATACCGTGATGATTATTACGATAAAGAATCTGAGAATAAAAATATGATCGAAATTATCATTGCGAAACAACGTAATGGTCCAACAGGAACTGTTACATTGGCCTTTAAAAAAGAATTCAATAAATTCATTAATGTGGATTGGTCACAAATGCCACCGCCACCGCCACGTGATTAGTCAAGTTACTCGTCATTCAGATAAGTTGCCTATTAGTAATAAAATATTACCCTTAGAATAAATTAATCTGAATGTTCGATAATATTCATACCATTCTGTTATTAAACACGAACGTTGAATCAGATTTTTTGATTTTATGTTCGTGTTTTTTCGCTAATTTTTATTGACGAGTTGTTTCTATCATTGTTACAATAATTGAGGCTTGAAAATTGAGATACAAAGGTATCTAACGGAGGTGCTGATTATGACATCAGTAGTAGTTGTAGGAACACAGTGGGGAGACGAAGGAAAAGGTAAAATTACAGATTTCCTTTCGCACAAAGCCGATGCCATCGCTCGTTTTGCCGGTGGAGATAATGCAGGACATACCATTAAAATTGATGGTGAAACTTATAAATTACATTTAATTCCATCAGGGATCTTCTATAAAGATAAAACTTCAGTAATTGGTAATGGATTAGTTGTGAATCCAAAATCATTAGTAACAGAGCTTAAAGGTTTACAAGAGCGTGGTATTAATACAGATAATCTACGTATTTCTAATCGTGCACATGTGATTTTGCCTTATCATATTAAACAAGATATTGCGGATGAAGAAAGTCGTGGAGACAATAAAATCGGCACAACTTGTAAAGGTATTGGACCTTGTTATCAAGATAAAGTAGCACGTATTGGGATCCGTATGGCTGACTTACTTGATAAGGAAATCTTTGAGGAAAAACTACGTCATAATTTAGCCATTAAAAATAAGTTATTTGAGAAATTCTATGAAGTCGAAGGCGTAACATTCGAAGAAATTTTCGAGGAATACTATGGTTACGGACAAGAAATTGCTAAGTATGTTACGGACACGTCTAAAATTTTGAACGATGTCCTTGATGAGGGCGGTAAAGTGCTATTCGAAGGTGCACAAGGAATTTTACTTGATGTCGATCAAGGTACGTATCCATATGTAACATCTTCAAATCCTGTTGCTGGGGGAGTAGCAATTGGTGCAGGTGTTGGGCCATCACGCGTAACAAGCGTTATTGGTGTATCTAAGGCCTATACATCTCGAGTAGGAGATGGGCCATTCCCAACGGAGTTGTTCGATGAAGTAGGTCAACAAATTCGTGAGGTTGGTCGCGAATATGGTACAACAACAGGTCGTCCACGTCGTGTAGGCTGGTTCGACACAGTCGTTGTTCGTCACTCACGCCGTGTAAGTGGCATTACTCATCTTGCTCTTAACTCTATCGATGTTTTATCGGGCTTAGAAACAGTAAAAATTTGTACAGCCTATAACTATAAAGGTGAAACAATCACAGAGTATCCAGCAAACCTTCATATTATTGAACAATGTGAGCCGATTTATGAGGAGCTTCCAGGCTGGTCAGAGGATGTAACAAGCTGCAGAACTTTAGAAGAGCTACCTGAAAATGCACGCCGCTATGTGGAGCGTATCAGCGAACTAACGGGCATTCAAATTGCTACTTTCTCTGTTGGACCTGCACGTGAGCAAACAAACGTGTTAGTGGACGTTTGGGAAGCATAATGAAATAAAATGAAAAGGGCGTGCCAAATGCGGCATGCCCTTTTTTAGTGAATATCTTTCTTCTTAAAGCGACCACCTTTTACCTCGGCGATATTACCGATGGCTAGAAAAGCATTGTCATCTATTTCAGCGACGATTGTTTTCAATTTAGATTCTTCTAAACGAGTAATAACGGTAAATATGACTTTCTTGTCATTCCCCGTATAAGCTCCCTCTCCGTGAAGGAAAGTAACGCCACGACCAAGTCGATCCATAATAGTTTGTCCAATTTCATCAATGTCATCACTTATGATATAAACCGATTTAGATTCTTCTAATCCTTGAATAACAATATCAATCATTTTATAGGCAATATAGTATGCAATGATGGAGTACATGGCTTGCTCCCAATTAAAAATAAATCCTGCCACCGTAAAAATAATGATATTGAAGAACATGATGATTTCTCCAACTGAAAAAGGTGTTTTGCTATTAGCTAAAATAGCTAATATTTCAGTTCCATCCAATGAACCTCCATAACGAATGACAATTCCGACACCAACTCCTAAAATCATTCCTCCAAAGACTGTTGCCAATAATGTGTCTTCCGTAAATGGATGGATATTATGTAAGGCGAGTGTTGAAAATGAGAGTACGGTAATACCTAGACCTGTGGACAATGCAAAGGTTTTACCAATTTGTTTATAGCCTAAAAAAATAAAAGGTAAGTTTAAAATGAAGATGAAAATACCAAGGGGTAATTTTAATAAATGAGATGTGATAATGGAAACACCTACGATGCCACCATCCATAATGTGGTTGGGTACTAAAAACAGTTCCAAGCCCAATGCCATTATAATCGCGCCTAGCGAAACCATAATAATTCTTGCAAAAACTTTACGCATGCTATTTTTCTGAGGTCTCAACACTTTTGTTGTGATCTCAGAGGTTTGTGAATCACTCAATTTAATCGCTCCAATCAAATAGTGTACCTTCTATATATATTTTATCGGAATATTAAAAAAGTAAAAAGTATTAAGTCAAAATTCACTTGAAAAAATTTGAGAATAGTATACAAATGATAGTTAAATTGAATTTTAAGAACCAATATATGAATAAAATTACAGTATTTATAAACTATATAAAATATATTCTATGTAACAATAAGTAGATAAATAATACATTTACATTACAAAAGAGTGAAATCGTTCAAACGTCATTTTCTTTATGGTACATTATAGGGGTGCAAAAAATCCTTGTGGGTAAATCATCCTACAGTAGGGTAAAGTTGGAAGGGGCTTTATTGATGAATTCGTTTTGGAAAAGAAAAGAAGAAAACAATAGATTCACCTACAATTTTTCTTCTTTTAAAAAGGCTTCAATCATTGTAGTTTTAATGACAAGCCTAACGATTAACATGGGATTTGCTAAGGAATATAACAAAGAAAACTTAAATAAAATTTACCACGTCTATGTGGGGAATGAATATATTGGTGCAGTATCTGATGAGAAAGCAATTCAAGAAATAATTGCATCAAAAGAAAAAGTGGCAAGTCAGCAATTCAAAGGTTTATCCATTGATGCTAGCTCAGCTGTTAAAATAATCCCAGAACAAGTATTTACAAATGAAACAAAAGATGCAGAAACATTATCGAAACTTAAGCAATCTTTAGTGGCCAAATCAGATGCCTTTACATTATTAGTAAATCATAAACCAGTAGTATCACTAAAGAATACGGAAGCTTATGAGAAAACTGTTCAAATGTTAAAGCTACAATATGTTTCTCAGCAAGAATTAGATAACTTATCAAAACGCCAAGCTAGCAATAATCTACCAGAATTAAAAGATGGTGAGGCTAGACTTCTAAATGTTTCCTTTAAACAAGGCGTTTCAGGGTTATCACAAAAAGTGACACCCACTGATATATTATCACCTGAGCAAGCCGTGAAGTTTTTAATGACAGGCTATCTTGAGCAAGAAACATATAAAATTGAATCAGGAGACGTGTTAGGGTCAGTTGCTAAAAAACATAATTTAACAACAAGTGAACTACTAGCTCTAAATCCGGATATCACAGTAGATACAGTTTTACAAATTGGACAAGAATTAAATGTTACTGTGGCAAAGCCATTTGTGACACTTGAAGTAAAAAAGGAAAAGAAAGTTGCGGAAGTCATTCCGTTTAAAAAAGTAATTGAAGAAGATCCTACAATGTATAAAGGTGAAAAGGTCATCAAGCAAGAAGGTGTTAATGGAAAAAAAGAAACAACTTATGCATTAACATCTGAAAATGGTACACAGACATCAAAAGTTGCCTTAGAGGAAAAAATACTTCAACAGCCAGTAGATGAAATTGAAGTAGTTGGTACAAAGGTTATTTCTTCACGTGGAACTGGAGAATTTGCATGGCCAGCAGTCGGGGGCTATATTTCAAGTGGTATGGGTGAACGTTGGGGAGCCTTCCATCGTGGTATTGATATCGCTCGACCAAGTAACTATAATATTTTAGCTGCTGATAATGGTGTAGTTGTTGCTGCTGGCACTTCTGGCACCTATGGTAATCGTATTGTTATTAATCACAATAATGGTTTTACAACACTTTATGGACATTTATCTTCTATTAATGTTGAAGTCGGACAAGTAGTGGAAAAAGGTTCTGTGATTGGTATTATGGGTTCCACTGGAAATTCGACAGGTACACATTTGCACTTTGAAGTTGAAAAGAACGGTTCATTAGAAAATCCGTTATCTTATGTAGGCCGATAAAACATGTTGAATAGAAGGCAGTCCGAATAATGGACTGTCTTTTTCTATTATTTCCCGAGAAATAATTGTTGAATTACATCGCTTTTTGTCACAGTATTAGAGGGATTGAATATCGATTAATGCATAGAATCCGAAAGCATGATAGAGTTAAGAGTAGTGAATTTACAAATACACATTGTTTAAGAATAGATAAGAAGCGAAAGGGAGAGTATGTATGAATAAAACAATTTTAGTTGTTGATGATGAGAAACCAATCGCAGATATTTTGCAATTTAATTTAATAAAAGAAGGCTATAAAGTTATTTGTGCTTATGATGGTGATGAGGCATTAAAGAAAGTAGAGGAAGAGCAACCAGATTTAATGCTTTTAGATATTATGCTGCCAAAGCGTGATGGGATGGAAGTTTGTAGAGAAGTACGTAAAAAATATGATTTTCCGATTATTATGCTAACAGCTAAAGGCTCTGAAATTGATAAAGTATTAGGATTAGAGATGGGTGCAGATGATTATGTCACAAAGCCATTTAGTACAAGAGAGCTGATTGCACGTGTAAAGGCCAATATGCGCCGTTTACAAGTAGTCGCTCCAGCAGCAGAAGAGGCTGAGGAAGAGTCGAATGAGATTGTCGTAGGTTCGCTTGTTATTCAACCAGATGCTTATTTAGTAATGAAGCGTGATGAAGCAATTGAATTGACACATCGAGAATTTGAGTTACTTCATTATTTAGGGAAACATATTGGACAAGTAATGACACGGGAGCACCTCCTACAAACAGTATGGGGCTATGATTACTTTGGTGATGTACGAACTGTTGATGTAACAATTCGCCGTTTACGTGAAAAAATTGAGGATAATCCTAGTCATCCCGCTTGGATTGTCACACGACGTGGTGTAGGTTATTATTTACGAAATCCTGAACAGGAGTAATAGGAATGCAGAAAGTGAGCTTCTTTAAATCCATTCATGTCAAACTAGTGCTGATTTATATTTTATTAATATTGCTTGCTTTACAAATTATCGGTATCTATTTCGCTCGTGAATTAGAAAGAAATTTGAAGAGCAACTTCCAAGATTCCATTTTTCAGCGAGTTGACTTGATGCAATATAGTCTTCGTGAGGAAATTTTAAAGGAACGCGATGAAAGCATGCCTAAACTAGAGGAGAGCCTAAAGTCAATTGTTATGGAGTTTTCTACTGGTTTAAGGGATGTTTCAAATGGTGATATTCTAGAAATTCGTGTTATTGACGATAGACAAAGAATACTTGCAACATCTGAGCTTGAAAACCAGAATTTAATAGGTCAACGCTCTAATACTGACCTTGTACGTCGAGCGATATCAGCCGAAACATTGTTTGATATTATTAAGCTGGACAATAAGACGAGAAATCGTGTGTGGGTTTTAGCGAATCCCATTCGTGCAGGTGCAGGACCAGACGATGAAATCATTGGTGTACTCTATATTGAAGCCAATATTGAATCCGTTTTTGAACAAATGAATGATATAAATCAGATTTTCCTTGGTGGTACGGCAATGTCCTTGGTCATTACCATCTTCTTAGGTATTCTTGTGGCAAGAACGATTACACAGCCTATTGCTGATATGCGAAAGCAGGCTCAGGCAATGGCGAAGGGGAACTATTCTCGAAAGGTACGTGTATATGGTACAGATGAAATCGGCCAGCTAGCCATCACCTTTAATCATCTAACCAACCGTTTGCAGGAAGCACAATCGACCACAGAAGCTGAACGTCGAAAGCTAGATTCAGTTCTGAGTAATATGACAGATGGTGTAATTGCAACAGATCGTAAGGGACGTATTATTCTCATCAATGACCCTGCATTGGAATTACTGCATATTTCAAGAGATATTACATTAGGGCGTCCTATCGCCTCTGTATTGGGGATTGATCAGGAATATAGTTTTGAAGACTTAATTCATATGAATGATGCCGTGAATTTAAACTTTAGTACAGCAGATGCTCCCTATATACTTCGTGCTAATTTCTCTGTTATTCAAAAAGAAACAGGCTTTATTAATGGTCTGATTACTGTTTTGCACGATATAACAGAGCAAGAAAAGATTGAAATGGATCGTCGGGAATTCGTCTCGAATGTATCACATGAGTTAAGAACGCCATTAACAACAATGCGTAGTTATTTAGAGGCACTTGCAGATGGTGCATGGAAAGATGAAAATATTGCTCCTACGTTTTTAAATGTGACACAAACCGAAACAGAGCGTATGATTCGTCTAGTAAATGATTTACTGCAGTTATCAAGAATGGATAGTTCAGATTACGAGTTGAATAAAGATATTGTCTTATTTAATTCATTCTTTAACCGCATTATAGACCGATTTGAAATGTCTAAGTCTGACAAGGTACATTTTGAACGATTATTCCCTGAAACCTCCTTTTATGTAGAAATTGATACGGATAAAATCACACAAGTTATTGATAATATCATTTCCAATGCTATTAAATATTCTCCAGATGGTGGCAATATTCGCTTTGGCTTTACGGGACAGGATGACATGTTGAAAGTCATGATTTCAGATGATGGCATGGGCATTCCTAAAGAAAATGTTGGCCGTATTTTTGATCGCTTCTATCGTGTGGATCGTGCACGCGCTCGTTCTATGGGAGGAACAGGCTTGGGACTAGCTATTGCGCGGGAAATGATTGAAGCACACGGCGGTAAGATTTGGGCTGAAAGTGAAGAAGGACAGGGTACAACAATTTTCTTCACATTACCATATGATGCAGATGAATTTGGTGAGGCAGGTGAGTGGGAATGAAATATATAGAGCCAGTTAAATCTGTTGTATTATTTCTACTTGTTATGCTGAGTGTGATTTTAACTTTTTTAATTTGGACCTATACACCTGATTATAAATATATTGAAAAAACAGAGGGAGAGGAAATTTTAATTAAGCCGCAAAAGGATATGGAGGATATTATTCGACCATACAAGGCTATTTTCCGTTCTGAAGAAGAGTTTACAGGCACAGTTTCTAATGCAGCTATGAAAGACATGATGAAAGTATTTAAAGGCTGGAATGTTTTAGATTTGGTGCCTGTAAACAATAATCTTTCTGCAAACTATGTGAATCAAATTATTGGCGCTGATCATCGAATGACAATATTTTTTACAGGAGAGATTCCATTTTCAGCTTTTAACACAACCTTTCAGTTCACTGATAAGGAATTACCAGAAACAACGTTCAATCGTATGATTATAGATTGGAGTAATTACAATAGCAAAGAATTGATGTTGTATTACATTAGTGGTAATAACCAATCATTATTCCGCTCACATGTCAGTGTGCCAAACATGAATCAATTTATACAGGAAGTCATAGAGCCTGCCAAAAAATATGAGGTTTTTAAAGAAGTAGAAAGAGAAGGCTATACGTCTCTTTATTTGGCGAACAGTAATATTGAATCTGTAAAATATACGTATTTTATTGAGGATATTACGCCAGAACTATTTAAAAATGTATTATTCCCAGATCCAAATATTGTGCAGCGGAATGTGGAAAGTGCATCCTCTGAAAAATATACAGATGGTATGTCGTTAATGACCTTAGAAACAAATCTTAAATCATTAAACTATGTTTATCCTGCTGCAGAAAGTAGTATTAGAGTCGAGCCATCCAAGCTTTTAAAGGATAGCTTTGAATTTATTAATGAGCATGGAGGATTTACCGCAGATTTCCGCTATGCTTCATCCAATACCAATAAAAATCAAATAGATTATCAAATGTATTTGCAAGGTTTCCCTGTCTATAGCAATCATGTCATTACACGAATGACAACGATTTGGGGAGATAGTCGAATTTTCCATTATAAGCGTCCATACTTCTCATTGGATATGGATATATCATTGGAGAAAGAAATCAAAGAGTTAGCATCAGGTGCGGAGATCGCAGAGAGATTAAAAAGCGCTAACAGTATTCCTCTGTCTGATATCGATGAAATCGTCTTAGGCTATTATTTAACACAAAATCAAGAACAGAATATATTTATATTTGAACCTTGTTGGTTTGTTATTCGTAATGGTACATGGACTAAACTGACTCCTGAAGTATTAGGAGGTGTTAAAAATGGATTGGAATAGAACGAAATCTATTTTTATATTCGTTTTTTTAATACTGAACATCTTCTTGTATTCACTTTATGTCAATCGCTATAATGAAGCAAAAGATATTGAGGTACCAGGTGAAAGAACAATAGAAGCTCGTTTAAAGGATGATAATATTACGTACGGCACATTACCAAATAATATTGAATCTGCTTCGTATATGACAGCTCAAGTGCATAAATTCACACCAGCCGAATTTAATAATAGTAACCAGCAAGTTAAATTTAAGGATGATAATAATACAAAGGCTCGTGTTATTTTTATGAGGCCTGTTAAATTACGTAATGTAAGTGATGACGCAAGCTTTACAGATTTTGTCTTAGCAAACATCATTGAAGGTGCATCTTATGCTTTATGGAAAATAGACCGCGAAGAACGAGTCGCAATTTTTTTCCAAAAGACAAACAATCGAATGTTCTATTATAGTGGTTCATTAAAAATAAAATGGAATGCTAATAACGAAGTAACAATGTATGAACAAACAATGATTGATAATATTGAAGAAATGGAACAGCAGGAAACAGTTATTCCTCCACTTCAAATTATTCAAACTTTGTATGCAAAGGGACCGCTCAAGCCAGATTCTCGCATTACACAAATGAAACTAGGTTACTCAACGCTTGTTAAATTGACACGTACTCAGGTATTGGTGCCAACATGGGAAGTTCAAGTGAAATTATCTGATGGGACAAAAGAGGAGTACTTTGTGAATGCAGTAGAAGGTAAAGTCATCGAAATCCAGGAGGACAAGCAAGAGAGCGAAGAAGAAGACTGGGGAGTTGAATAATGCGATTTAGTGTTTTAGCAAGTGGCAGTACAGGGAATTCGATTTATGTAGAGAATGACGATCATGCTTTTATCGTTGATGCGGGTCTTAGTGGGAAAAAGATGGAGCAGTTATTTACAAAAATTGACCGTAATATGAAGCAGCTCAGTGGTATCTTTGTTACACATGAGCATAGTGATCATATTAAAGGAATTGGTGTACTGGCACGGAAATATAATGTACCAATTTACGCAAACGCCAAAACGTGGCAGGCAATGGATGGGCTTATTGGGGACATTCCTGTAGAGCAACGTTTTGAATTTGAAATGGATACAGTGAAGCATTTTGGTTCTTTAGCTGTTGAATCCTTTGCTGTTTCACACGATGCAGCAGATCCAATGTTCTATACTTTTCATGAAAATGATCGCAAGCTTGTTATTATTACAGATACAGGCTATGTCAGTGATCGTATGAAAGGAATTATTCGAGGCGCTGATTCTTTTGTCTTTGAAAGTAATCATGATGTCAATATGCTGCAAATGGGACGCTACCCTTGGTCTATTAAACGTCGTATTTTAAGTGATGTAGGACATGTGTCTAATGAGGATGCAGCAATTGCAATGAGTGAGGTTGTATTTGATAAGACGACCAATATTTATCTTTCACATTTAAGTAAAGATAATAATATGAAAGAGCTAGCACGTATGAGTGTCGCACAAACCTTACAATCTTGTGGCATCCTTGTTGGTGAGCATGTTCATCTATTTGATACGGATGCAGAAGAACCAACAAAATTGGTGACGGTTTAATCATAGGCTATTTAGATAAAATTTGAAGCTGTTCAATGCATAAAAAAATGCATTGAGCAGCTTTTTTTATGCCTATTTTATTTGTTTTTCATCTGATTTTAATGTTTGAATCGTAAGATTAGGGTAACAACTAATTAGATAGCACTCAAAGGAAAGGATGACGAACATGAGCTATTTCCAAGATGATGATAAAAACAGTGATTTCCTTAAAAATGATGAAGTACCGAAATCACCTCTTCAAGAAAGACTAGAGCGCGAGGAGCAAGAAATACAGACTAAGCGCATGAAAAAGAAAGGTGGAGGAGGTAAAGGCGGCTATTTCTTTAGTGGTCTGGTCGGTGTCATTATAGGTGCCTTACTTGTGTGGCTTATGCTACCGGGACTTGTCAATCAAATGCCTGGAACAACAACAAGTAATACAGGAAAAAATAACACAACAATTAATCAGGTAGCTACAGAAGTAACGACAGATGTGACAACTGCAGTTGATAAAGCCTCACAAGCAGTTGTTGGTATCACAAATATTCAAGAAGTCACAAGCGGAGGTTTTTGGAGCCCACCATCAACGACAACAAAAGAAGCAGGAAGCGGTTCAGGTGTCGTTTATAAAATTGAAGGTGACAAAGCCTTTATCATTACAAATAACCATGTTATTGAAGGGGCAAAGCAGTTAGAGGTCACAATGCCAGACGGAACAAAAGAACCTGCACAATTAGTGGGTCACGATGTTTGGACGGACCTTGCAGTTATTTCTATTAACTCTAAAAATGTTAAAACAGTTGCGACATTCGGGAATTCGGATGTATTAAAACAAGGTGAAACAGTGATTGCCATTGGTAACCCACTTGGTTTAGACTTCTATGGTTCTGTGACAACTGGTGTTGTTTCAGGTAAAGACCGTTCTGTACCAGTAGACTTAAATGGTGATGGCACAGAAGATTGGCAACAAGAAGTATTGCAAACAGATGCTGCGATTAACCCAGGGAATAGTGGTGGAGCACTTGTGAACTTAGCTGGAGAATTAGTAGGAATTAACTCCATGAAAATTGCTGAATCCTCAGTTGAAGGTTTAGGGTTCTCTATTCCAATTAATTCAGCTATTCCAATTATCGAGGAACTAGAGAAAAATGGAGAAATGAAACGTCCAACAATGGGAGTTTCACTTGCAGATTTAACAGATGTGCCATCATTCTATCAACAACAAACATTAAAATTACCTGCAGAGGTGACAACAGGCGTTGTTGTAACAGATGTCATGAATAACTCACCAGCCTCAAAAGCAGGGGTTCAACAATACGATGTTATTGTAGAGATGGATGGTCAAAAAATTGAAACAACTATTGATTTACGCAAACATTTATATAATGACAAAAAAATTGGTGATAAGCTAACATTAAAAGTGTACCGTCAAGGTAAATTAGTCGAGCTATCACTAACATTAACAAACGGTAATACATTGTAAAGAATATGAAAAGCGATGGAGATCTAATCAATCTCCATCGCTTTTTTTATGAGGATGGAGAAAATACTTTTATGAAATATTGTGGATAACTAGAAAATTGTGAATACTAATTCCGCACAGTAAATCGGGAGTAAAAGGCACTTCTTCCATACATGCTATTACTTTGTTACAATAGATTGTGGATAACATAGACTGATTTGTGAATAAGTTTGTGGAAATTTCGGAAAATAAGGAGACATCAAAAAATGGAAAAGTACAGCTGTGAAAGCCATATAGATCACGCTTTAGACATGTTTGTAGCAGAGCAAAAAGTGTTCCCAATTATGGATAAAATCGAAGAGGATAAAAAGTTATCCACAAAGTGTAGCTACTGTGAACAGGCAGCAGAATATATTGTATCAAGTAAATAACTTTACACAATATATAGAGAGTGCTTGTGGATATGTTGATAACTTTTGTGGATAATTTGTTTGTAAATGAATTGTAAAGGTGGATAACGTGTGAATATAACGATTGTATCAGTCGGCAAACTAAAAGAAAAGTACTTAAAAATGGGGATCGATGAGTACGTAAAACGTCTTGGCGGCTATGCAAAAATGGACTTGGTTGAAGTGCCAGACGAAAAGGCACCTGAACAGCTAAGTGAAGCTGAAATGGATATCGTCAAGAAAAAAGAGGGCGAACGCATCCTAGCGAAAATCAGTCCGGATGCCTACGTAATCGCCCTAGCCATCAACGGCAAAATGAAAACCTCCGAACAAATGGCTGCCGATATGGAATCCCTCATGACCTATGGCAAAAGCAAAATTGCCTTCGTCATCGGCGGCTCCCTAGGCCTACACGAAGATGTCCTAAAACGAGCCGACGAACAGCAATCCTTTGGTAAGATGACACTTCCTCACCAGCTCATGAAGCTTGTGCTAGTCGAGCAGATTTACCGCAGTTTTAGGATTATGAAGGGTGAACCGTATCATAAATAAGTGCGGTTTTTAATAAACCATCGATTACAGTCGTTTTATTGTAGTTGGTGGTTTATTTTTTGTTTATTGAGGCTCGAGAATTTGTAGATAGTTTACGGGATCCGTAGTGAATCTAAATTTATTTATAAAAAAAGACTTAATAGTAGATATAGAAGAAACCTCTTAGAGTATAATATTTATAAAATAATGCTAAAAGAGGTAGAATAATGGAATCTGGACTGTATACTCAAAAAGAAAAAAATGAAGCTCGTAGCAAATTAATAATCAATGCAATTGAAAGTTTAACTACAAGAAGAAAAGAGAGTATGTTATTAGATGAAGAATATATAAATAAAATGCTTGAAAATTTCGTTGGTTTAATAAATCTTTATTTAGAAAAAAAGAATGAAATATTGCCAGAAGATTTTTGTGAAATTTTAAAAAATAAAAGCATAAATTTTTTAAATTCTAAATATCATAAAAAGAATAAAGCGGATTTAAAAGTACTTTATTTATCAGGACCTGAGCCAGTTAATGATCTAAATATACTATTAGAAAATGGCATAAGTCCATCTAATATATGGGCGATTGAAGGAGATAATCAAACTTATAAAAAGGCATTGCAAAATTTAAAGAATAATAGTTCTTATATAAAAATACATAAAGGTTCTTTAAAAGATTTTTTTGAATTTTGTCCTGAACATTTTGATATTGTTTATTATGATGCTTGTACTCCGATTTGCTCCAATGAATATAATCCATTATATGTTCTAGAAAAGTTATTTGCTAATAGAAGATTGACAGAGTTATCAATTTTAATAACGAATTTTTCAGAGCCAAACGAAAATACATGGGATGAATGGGGGAAATTATTAGCTTGTTGGTATACAAGCAGATATGAAGAATGTCCTCAATCAACTCATGAAGAGTATTCAGATGTTAATTATAGATTAAGTGATATTGAAGGGTATGCTCAGTTTATTAGTAAAAGAATACCTGAGTATTATAGTGATTTTATAAGAAGATTTATGTCATCATTAGCTTCTGAGATAGTTCCATTCAGCAAAATAACATCGTTTAAAGCTTTAAGTTCTAAATTATTCAAAGAAAATAAATATAAAGATTTATTAGATGAAAAAATAGAAGTAGATAAGATAACAAAACCAGAAGATTTACTAAAAATTATACCACACCATATACTTTCACCTGAATCATATCCTTTATTAAATTGGGTATTTTTAACACAAGAAAATCTACCAGTAAATCATCCAATGAATAAATTTTTATTAGAAAATGGAAAAAAAATATTAAATTCTATACTAGTATGTACGCATTTGAAATCTTTTGAAGAAAGTTATTCAGGATATAATACTTTATTTAAAGAAATCTATAGTGATCAGTTATTAAAAGTCATGAATGATATAGATTTTTTTGATAGAGAGATTAGATTAACACTGGACATACCTATGAAAAATTTAATAGCTGAATTATTGATTGGACAATATGCTTTTCCATATATATCAAACGCAGATAAACATTATTCGATAAAATATAAAGCAGATGGAAAAAAGACTTGGATGTATTCAGATATTTTTGTTTTTGATCAGTGTAGATACCTTTATGATTTACTTCCATCTTTAGAACTTATAGAAGACTATTTTAAAGATAGTATAGATGAACAAATAATAATAAGGTGTTTTATAGATGGAATATTAAGGAATCATGTGGCCTATAATAGGAATTTCTTTGAGTTTGGATTTATAGAATCGTTATATGATGATAAATATGGATATTCGCTTTTAAAAGAAAGAGAAAATTTAAATATATAATTTTAAAATCTCCAAAATATAGAATAAAAACCGCACTTACATTAGTTACGGAGAACCGTATTATAAATAAGGGCTTTTTGAGTAAACGACTAATCATTATCAATATGATTAGTCATTTATTTTGCTTCATAATTAATAGAGAAAGCTGTATATACATCTATCTTTTTGACACGGTTTTAGACTTCTCTAGATTCAGATTAAAAATCCTGTTGCTCCACGTATTTTGTACGGTTTTAAAATCATGTCCCGTTTCATTTGCTATTTTCCGTAACGAATAACCCTTCTCCTAATACAAAAATTTGATAAGATGAACTTGTATTATTGTAAGTATCCTTTCCATTCCTCCTAATCGACTTTTTTGCCAATTAGAAGGTTAGTAGATTTGAAGGGTACGGACAATGATATTTTTTTACGTTTTAAAGGACCTATAACTGCTAGAATTTCCACTTACAATCTGCTCCGTTTTTATTTTTCCCTAAACATTTTATATTAATATGAAATTCCACGTAATCAACCATATATAAATTGACCCGTAGTCATAATTAATAATCATAAAATAAATATTCTAAAATTTAATCAATAGTATAATAAGATAAATATTGACCACGAGTATAAAAAGTATTATAAATAGTTTAGAAGTTATTTCCAAAAAGGGGAAATGTGAGTTGTCTAATACACGTATAAATTTTATGGATTTTTTAAAAGTGTTTCTTTCTTGCACTGTAATTGTCCACCATGCAGGTCAACCTTATGGCGGGGCAAATGGTTTTTGGTATGTACGAGATTTGGGTGTCGATTCTGATTTGGGCGTTTTTTTTGGGATAAACTCTGCCTTTAATATGAGTCTTTATTTTTTTCTTTCTGCTTATTTTATACCTCTTGCGTATAAACACAAAGGGAGTATAGGTTTTTTGAAAGATCGGTTGAAGAGAATTGGTATACCTTTATTATTTGGATTTATAGTAATAATTCCTTTAATAATGTACTTTTATTATAATGAATTTCGTGGTTACCCTCACCTATCGTTATATGAATACTATAAAAATATTTATCTAGGATTTGGTGAAAAGCCATTGAATTGGGCAGGACCATCTTGGCCAGACCTAAATTTTAGCCATCTTTGGTTTATTGAACATCTTCTTATTTATTCACTGATATATCTAGTATTAATGAATCTTTTTAAAAAAATTAATTTACCAAAAATTTCAATTTACCCAACACATAAACATATTTTTATATTTGTTATTATCATATCGTTAATCACTTTTTTAGTTCGAATAAGTTATTCGATTGATGAATGGATTGGTGTTCTAGGTTTTATCCAAATGGAGTATGCACACTTTCCTCAATATTTAGCATTTGTAGTTTTGGGAATAACAGCTGCTAATAATAACTGGATTTATCATATCCCTAAAAGTGTTGGTAATTTATGGTTATTTATAGGAGTTTTATTAATTGCTTTAAATGTAATTGGGTTTGTACCACATTCAAGGGGTGGATGGGATAGTAGTTCACTTATTTATGCAGTCTATGAGACCTTTTTATGTACAGGACTTTCAATTGGTTTAATTGAATTATTTCAACGTAAATTAAATAGAAAATCAAAATGGATTGAGGCTTTATCTAAAAATTCCTTTTGTGTTTATATTATTCATATTCCGGTTTTAATTGGAATTCAATATATTTTAATTAGTGTATCTGTTTCAGGCTATATAAAATTCGTATTAGCATCACTATTGGGGATCGTATTTAGCCATTTAATATCGTATTTTATTATTCGAAAATTACCGGTTATTAGTCAACTATTCTCTGGGACAAATCATAGACGTTCTCAAGGTTTAGTGAATAAATTTAATAAGAAGAGTATATATTAGTTCTCTGCTTGTCTCCAATTCTCTCTTTGACAACATCCCTGCGAGTTTTTATAACACAGGCTATTCTCGCAGGATTACTTTGGAAATCAACAGGATCTTTATGATGATATTCCTTTAAAGAAAACATCAAAACTCATCATAAGTTGTGTAATAAGATCATCTTCGCCACCACCAAGACACCAGTGGGTTAATACACCAATAAACATTTGAATAGTTAAGTCTGCCAGTGTTTCAGGGGATAATTTTTGTGTAAATTCCCCTTTTTCTTGTCCATACTTAAAAATTGGAATCAATAAAGCACGAAGATTATTCATATTATCTATGTGATTATTTAAATTATTAGCACTTGAGAGAGTTGCCATTAAAGTTGCTCTTCTTAATGACCTTGTATAGTTTAAATTATGTACGATATTAATTAACGAAGAGAGTATTTTAGGTACTACTGGACTTGTGATATTCATTAATTTTTCAGCTTCCGAATAGATTGAAAATCTTTCAAAATCTTCTATGACTGCTTCTTTTGTCGGAAAATAATTAAAAAAAGTACCCTTAGAAACTCCAGCTAATTTCACAATATCTTCAACCCTTGTCGACTCGTATCCGTTTTCCGAAAATAATTTGAAAGCAGCGTTTGTTATAGCTAATTTAGTTTGTCGTTTCTTTTCTTCCCTTCCCAACTTTATTCACTCCATTTCTTGCAATAACGTTATTATTAATTCTACTATAAATAACTGTTTAAAAAGTATTATTATGAATAACAGACAGCTATTATTGATATGCTCCCAATTAGGTAGACAGATAAAGAAATTCATCTTATCATTACATTTAAATTTATCGAATTATCCATAGGCGAAAATTCTGTAAAACGAAATTTGGTGTGAAGCTTCATTTACGCCTTGCCTATATGGCAAAAAGGTATTGTTATCCGGATTAAGCCTTACTGACAAATGCCATCGAAAATGACCACCATCATTTAGGAGTATTCATTGATGACAAAGAATGCATGTACATCTTTGGCCGTGGCTACTTAGATTACGAACGGTTTAATCGAATGACAGAGGAAGGGTATTTTGCTGTTACTCGTTTGCGTTACCCGAAAATCCATCTGTTTTATCCGATGAACTGGTCGTAATTGAGACGACACAAAATCGGTCTGAAAATGTACTTTTCTTAATTAAAGTCCTCGATTCAAAAGGGAACGAACGTATTTACAAATCAGTAGTTATTTAAAAGCTGCTTTATGGAAATCTCTACGTAAAATTCAAGGAGAGAGCGTTTTATAAAGAATTAATCATCGTTGTTGCACAAGCCACAGGATATAGTAAAAAGTGGTTGATTACTACCTTTGTTTAACTACTTACGCATATATTTTAACGTAATTTCCCATTTTTTATTTCCGGCTTGGAGAGTAAAAACGACCACACTGAAATGCAAAATTTGTAGAAAAAGTATCAGGCACTATTAAAAGTGCCTGATACTTTTTTGTTTTATTGGGAGTGGATTGGGTATTAACTATCATAAGCAAGTTATATAGCAAGAAAGGATTGTAGGAATAATCGAAAGAGAAAGGAGTTATAGCCAACATGTTGTTGAATAAAAAGTTTTTATTGGTCTTAAGTACAATCGTAGCCTGCATGTTGTCTGGTTGTGGAGAGAAGCAGAAGCTTGAAGATGGATCTGAACTGATCAATAAAAATCAATTTGTTTTTGCTACTTCTGGTGAATTTAAGCCATTTAGTTATATAAATGACGATCTTACAATGTCGGGCTTTGATATTGAGGTTGGTGAAGCGATTGCAAAGGAAATGGGCCTTGAGCCGGTTCAGAAACGAATCAAGTTCAAAGGGATTGTTGAAGGGGTGAAAACGGGAAGAGCGGATGCAGCCGTTGCAAGTCACACGATTAACCCGCAGCGGAGTAAACATGTTTCTTTCTCTACCCCCTATTATTATTCAGGGCCGAAAATTTTCACCAGACCGTATAGTAAAATTAGGACTGTTGAAGATTTAGAGGGAAAGGAAGTAGCTGTTGCAAAAGGATCAACATATGCCGATACAGCTTCCAAGTATACAGACAACATCAAAACATATGACAGCGATATTACGGCATTAAAGGCGTTGAGTAGTGGGCGTCATGATGCAGTAATTACAGATTTTGTTACAGGAAAAACTGCTGAAAAGGAAGGTTTTAAGATTAAAGGACAGCAATTAATTAATCGCAGTGAACAAGCGATTGTGTTGCCTCAGGATAATCCAAAGCTATTGAAGCGAGTAAATGAATCTTTGGAACAACTTCGGGAAAATGGAACATTGACTCAAATCAGTATCAAATATTTTGGTGAGGACATTACCGAAAAATCAGAATAAACCAATGCTATAAAAGAAAGGAAGTAGTACTTTGCCAAGTTTTTCGCATTTTTTTCAAATACTAATGGAAACAAAAGGTGTATTCTTTAAAGCTATGCTTTTAACATTAGAGCTGACGGTGGTTTCTATCTTACTGGGAATCATCATCGGACTAGTCTTTGCCTTATTAAAAATTTCTAATATAAAAATTTTAGAACTTATTTCAGATATATATGTCTATTTGGTTCGAGGAACACCACTGATTGTTCAAATATTTATCCTCTACTTCGGAATTAGCGGGATTTTCCTTCTTCCTGATTTTTGGGCTGCTTCCCTTGCTCTAGCGCTACATAATGGAGCTTATATTTCTGAAATCCTTCGTGGAGCAATTCAGTCAGTCGATAATGGCCAATTTGAAGCAGGACGTTCTTTGGGAATGACAAAGACACTGACATTAAGAAGGATTATTCTCCCACAGGCATTCCGTAGAGCATTGCCGCCTTTAGGCAATCAATTTATCATCAGTTTAAAAGATTCTTCGTTAGCCGCATTTATCTCCATGAATGAGCTGTTTAATGTGGCGACAACACTTGGGTCGAATAATTTCGATGAAATGACCTACTTACTCATTGTAGCAGTCTACTATTTATTGCTGGTAGCGTTGATGACATTTGTAGTGAACCGAACTGAACTAAAATTAGCAGTAAGCGACAGATAGGAGCTGAAAAAATTGGACACTAAGGAAATGATTAAAATAAGTCAATTGAATAAATCGTTTGGAGACTTACATGTATTGAAAAATATCGACATGACAGTCTACGAGAGCGATGTTGTTTGTCTAATAGGATCGAGTGGGTCAGGGAAAAGCACCCTCCTTCGCTGCTTGAACTTTTTAGAAAGAAAAGATAATGGCAATATTATAATTGAGGGAAATGAAGTCAATCCACGGACAGATGATCTTAACAAGATTAGAGAAAAGGTTGGGATGGTGTTTCAAAATTTCAACTTATTCCCACATAAAACGGTTTTAGAAAATATTATTGAAGCACCTGTTATGGTAAAGGGTGTAGACAAAGAAAAAGCTATCATCAAAGCAAAACAATTACTGAAAAAAGTAGGTTTGGAGGATAAGTCGGATGTCTATCCTAGTAAACTATCAGGGGGGCAAAAGCAACGGGTGGCGATTGCTAGAGCACTTGCGATGGAACCAGACATTATGCTTTTCGATGAGCCAACATCGGCACTCGATCCTGAGCTTGTGGGAGAGGTTTTAACAACCATGAAAGATTTGGCTGAAGAAGGAATGACTATGGTTGTTGTAACCCATGAAATGGGATTCGCAAAAGAGGTAGCTGATTGGATTGTCTATATGCATGATGGGAGAATTATTGAACGCGGCACACCTGAACAATTTTTCAATCATCCAAAAGAGGAGAGAACACGAGAATTTTTAACTGCAACAATGCTTAAATAAAACTAAAAGGTTCTGAACGGTAATGTTAGGATCTCTTATGGTTTTGCATTAAATATTCGATTACTAGATAAAGCATGTACAGAAAAACTGCACATAGACTCGTTACAGCCAACCTTATCATGAGTAAGTGAAATTTAAATAGCAAAAGGAGAAATTGCAAAGCGCAATTTCTCTTTTTGCTGGAACTGTACTTATTTAATTATAACTCAACTTCGGTAACTTCATTATTACCATTACCGTTGCCATTACCGTTGCCGTTGCCATTGCCATTGCCATTGCCATTGCCATTGCCATTGCCGTTGCCGTTGCCGTTGCCATTACCATTGCCATTGCCCGGCTTTTCAACCAATACGTCAAATGTTAATGTGTGGTCACCATACGTTGCTGTAATTGTCGTAGTACCTTGACCTTTACCTTTTACAGCCCCTGCTTTTACAGTAGCTATTTTATCATTTGCTACTTCGTAGGTTGCAAGAGTAGTAACATCTTTTTCTGTTCTTCTACCCTCAAAAGTAGTTACTTCAGTAATCTTAACCATAACCTCTTTACCTATTCTAGTTTCAACCTGAGCTTGGTCAATTTCTAGTGTTACGATTGGTGTTTCTACAACAGGTGCTTTTACTGTAACATTTACCGTAACTTCATGATCACCATATGAAATAGTAATCGTAGTCGTGCCCTCACCTACAGCAGTTACTAATCCATTTGCTATTGTTGCAACATTTTCATCTCCCACAACATAAGTTGCTTTTGAAGTTACATCTTCCTCTGTTGCTTCACCTTCTGGAGGAGTAGATGTCTCTGTTACCGTAAGTTGTGCAGATTCCCCAGCTGTTAGGTCTAGCTCAGTTGGATTGACAGAAAGTGTTACTTTTGGTTCAACTACATCTTTTTCAAATATTAGTGCTTCACCAACATTCCCAGCAGCGTCTTCAATTTTTACTGATACAGCATTAGTTTCTGTTGTTACTGGGAATGTGAAGCTACCGTCTTGATTTAATTCAAAAGGAACAGGCGCTTGTATTTCGCCATTCACAGTCGCAATATAGGAAGCTTTTAATTTATCATTTAAATTGTAGTTTAAACCATATAAATATAACTCTTCATTGTAGTCGATATACTTATCTGTTACCTTTCCTGTAGCGACACCTTCAGCTACTGAACCAGTAATTTCTGGTTTAGTCGTTTTCACGATAATTGGTCCAACATAATCGGAAACTACCCCTGATGCCGCAAGACCAGTAAAGTCAATAGTATAGAGACCATCTGGAATTGCTGTGGCAGGTTCTGTTCCCCATGGTTTGTATTGCCCAGCGATATTCAGCGTATAAGAGCCTTTTCCTAGCGCAGTACCTGCATGTAGATAACCGATGTAGCCATCACCATATTCTCCACCTTGAGGATTCATAATATCCCATAGCTCGATATAGTTAGTTGTTACATCGCCAGTTAATGTAAATGAAAGTACAGCTGAATCTTTCACGCCATCTCCATTAAAGGAGAGGTCTGTTTCTGTAATCTTTAAATCTTTAATTTCAGTTACTGCCTCACTTCCAAAGTCAGCTGCGAATGGCAATGAAATTTCTGTAGCACCACCGCTGATGTGAATATACCCCAGTATTTCCGAGCCGTTTGGAGCTGTAGCTTGTGAAGCCGTTAATGTAAGATTTAACACTTGCTCACCAACTAGATTAAATGTTGGCTGGTCGACTGTAACAGTTGCATCACCAAATGATTTTGTCACATCAATTGATACATTATAATTACCGCCGTTCCCCTTTATATCTTTTACTAAAACTTGTTTCGTTACGGAAATATTCTGGTCTTTAAGTGATTGTGGACCAAAAGTAACTGTCCCTTTTAAGTTTTCTGAAACAGCTCCTGTTCCATCTAAAATTGCACTATCCAATGCATAGGCAAGAATTTCTGGATGTGCAGCAGCATAAGCATTTACACGACCTGCACCTTGAGAGAACACATCGTATTTTGTTTTATCTAAAACCTTTGCTGTATTAGAAAGCGCCACTTTTATGTCGAACGCATTCCAATCAGGATTTGCTTGTTTAAGTAATGCAACAATACCTGTAATATGCGGTGTTGCCATAGAAGTTCCTGTTTTACGATCATATGCCTCTGCATAATCTGCATTAGGGAAGTCCTTTTTATACATTGGAATCGTTGACATAATGTTTGTTCCAGGTGCACTTACATCTGGTTTAATATCAAAGTTTGGCGTAGATGGGCCACGGGAACTTGAATCGTTTACTTCATCTCCCAGTGTCTTTGTGGAAGTAAATTGACTAAAGCTAACTTTTCCAGTTCCACCGGCTAATGCAGCACGAATTGCATTGCCATCCGTTTGGGACATATCAAATGTTGGTAGAAAAGCAAAAGAATCACCCAGGAATGTACCTGAAATATTAGGTGCATTTGTTCCACCAGCAAAGTTATGAATAATTGTGGCGACTGCTCCATTTGCCTTTGCATTCGCAATTTTATCAACAAATGCGATACTGCCACGAGAGATTAATGCCACTTTACCTTCTACATCGATTCCCTCATAGTCTTTTACTTCTCCGTTTCCAGGAATAGCAACTAGGTCAAATTCTCCTTGAAGCTGTGTTGCTAAATCCCTTCCAAAAGTTGTTCCCATTAATGGGAGCTGTTTTGTTAAGTTGTAGTCACCAACTGTAACATTCACTTCACCGCTATACATTGTTTCTGGATTTGTTGTGTTACCCACAGCAATTCCTAAACGAGCGGTTGCAGGCGTGCCCATTGTTCCTCGATTTGGGCCGGAGTTCCCTGTTGCAATTACTCCGATTGTTCCAGCCATCATTGCATTATTAATAGCAAATGAACCAGCGTCCGTTTCAGAGTTAGCCCCCCCACCAAGAGAAAGGTTGATTATGTCCATTTTTTCTGTTACAGCCGTTTCAATTGCTTTAACAATACCAGATGTAGCCCCACTTCCATATGCACCAAGAACACGGTAAGCATAAAGGTCTACTTTTGGAGCAATTCCTTTAATGCCGAAATTGTTAGCCCCAATTGCTGCAATAGTTCCAGCAACATGAGTACCGTGAGAAGTATAGAACGAGCTTCCCTTTTCATTAAATTCGGGTGTTCCAGCAGGACGCTCAGAAGGCAAGGTTTCCGATGCATCGTCATCTGCCCGAGGCTTTGTGTAAGTTGATGAATTTGGAATGAAGTTTTTCCCACCCTTGTAAATTCCGGCGAACTCAGGGTGATCTGTGTCAATACCAGTATCTAATACTGCT
Organism: Lysinibacillus sp. UBA5994; assembly: GCF_002429725.1. Taxonomy (NCBI): domain Bacteria; kingdom Bacillati; phylum Bacillota; class Bacilli; order Caryophanales; family Bacillaceae; genus Lysinibacillus; species Lysinibacillus sp. UBA5994. Next base: position 57,688 of record NZ_DJAU01000038.1, read on the forward strand.
ACCTTTATACCTTGTCCTTCAATTCCTTCATTCCAAAGCTGTTCGATGCCGAGGAAAGAAATACTTGTATTCATTTGAGCCTCTAATTGATCTTCCTTAATCAGTTCTGATGATTTCATTGTATTATCTTCAGATGCGTAAACAATTGCATCAGGTTCAATTAATGTTATTCCTTCTATTGAAAGCAGCTTTGGGAGATCATTTGCTTTCACAGTTGCTGCAAAACCGTTTAAAACAGTATCAAATGTGTAGCCTTGAGTCATTTGAACATTTTTAGTAGCTAATTCTTTCTTAACTTGTGCTTGTTGAGATTTTACATTTGATCGAACTTCATTTGCTCGCGCATTAGAGAACTTTTGGCCTTTCAATTGGCTCATTCCTTGCTCTAGTGCCACAGGCTTTTCAGATAAATGTACGATGACTGCAACTTCTTGATTGCCTGATACATTTTGTAAGCTTTCGTGAAGAGTTGGACCATCTTTAGACAAGCTTAGCTGTTCAGCGATAGCCGCCTTTAATTGAAGTATACTTTCACTTTGGCTATCCTGCTTGAATGGCTTCGAATCTTCAGCATTAGCACTCGATAATGGAACCAATAGAAAAAGCACCATAACGAAAGCTATCATACTACTTAAAAACTTCGTAAACTTAAACTTTTTCAAATCTCATTTCTCCCTCCGCTCTTAATTATCACACTTTTCAGTTTAGTGTGATATTTCCAATTTATCACAGGTGAGATAATTCGAATATCGGAATATTGAAAAATCTCAAAATATTGATAATTAGTATTACTTTGTCAAAAACGGATTAATTCTATTTTCCTAGTAATTTAATAAAAAAGTAGAACTTTCAAATGAGTATTGACTTACAGTGATTCATACTTTTTATCATTTAAGAGTTTTATAAAAAATCCATTTGACGTCCTGTATTATTTTTTGTACGATATTGAAGAAAAGAATGCCCGGACTAGAACGGGAGAGGTTCATAGCTGATACCCTCTATAAAAAACTATGGAAACATGACAATATGCCATGTCCATATCGGACGTGGCTTTTTTTATCTGTTTACTTATGTTTTAAATAGAATGATTGGTGATGCCTCTCTTGAAAAGTGTTGGGAAACATTTTACAAGGAGGTTTTTTTATGTCTGGCAGAAGTCATGAAGAAGGATTAAAGGATTTGACCCTATTAGGTAATCAAGGTACAAAGTATTCCTATGATTATGCACCTGAGGTATTAGAGGCAGTGGATAATCTTCATGCTAATCGAGATTATTTTGTTAAGTTTAATTGCCCAGAGTTTACTAGTTTATGTCCGCTTACAAATCAGCCGGATTTTGCAACGATGTACATTTCATATATCCCAGATAAAAAAATTGTTGAAAGTAAATCTCTAAAGTTGTATTTATTCAGTTTTAGAAATCACGGCGATTTCCATGAAGATTGCGTGAATATCATTATGAATGATTTAATTGCATTACTTGATCCAAGATATATAGAGGTTTGGGGGAAATTTACTCCACGTGGGGGTATCTCGATTGATCCATGGTGTAACTATGGGAAGCCAGGAACTAAATACGAAGAAATCGCCAATTATCGTTTAATGAACCACGATCTTAACCCAGAAAAAATTGATAATCGATAAATGAAGCAAGACAGAGGTTTTTAGCTACCCTCTTAAAAAAACTAAGAAGAAAGCAGCACTTTTTCTTAGAGTGCTGTTTTTTCGATATAAGGGAGTCTTTATAGATGAAAAAGGAAAAAGCAATTGTAGTATTTAGTGGAGGTCAGGACAGCACAACTTGTTTGTTCTGGGCAAAAGAACGCTTTGAAGAGATTGAGGCAGTAACTTTCGATTATGGTCAAAGGCATCGTCTTGAAATTGACTGTGCGAAGGTGATAACAGAGGAGCTTGGTATCAAGCATCACATACTTGATATGTCTCTCCTGAATCAACTTGCTCCGAATGCATTGACACGACAAGACATAAAGGTGAAGGACGGAGAAAATGGTGAGCTCCCATCGACTTTTGTGCCTGGCCGCAATCTCCTTTTTCTTTCATTTGCGGGCGTTTTAGCGAGCCAAGTAGGGGCAAAGCATATTGTAACAGGTGTTTGTGAAACTGATTTTAGTGGATATCCGGATTGCCGAGATGTCTTTATTAAATCCTTAAATGTAACGTTAAATTTATCGATGGATGATTCCTTTGTGATTGATACACCCTTGATGTGGCTGAATAAGGCACAAACATGGGAATTAGCTGATCAGCTTGGGGCACTTGAGTTTGTACGGCAAAGAACGTTGACTTGCTATAACGGTGTCATAGCAGATGGATGTGGTGAATGCCCAGCATGTAAATTGCGAAATAAAGGGCTTGATGAGTATTTAAGTTATAGGAAGGAGTCTTAAGGCATGTCAGATTTTAAAATCGTTGAGAGACTCCAGAGAATTGATGTGGATATTCAAAGAAATCAATTGAAATATCATGCAAAGCGTGTTCTCATAAGCAAAGAATTTACCTTCGATGCTGCCCATCATCTACATCATTATGAAGGGAAATGTAAAAATCTACATGGGCATACCTATCGAGCTATATTAGGACTGAGTGGCTACACAGATGAACGTGGTTTGATGATTGATTTCGGCGATATAAAAGAAATATGGAAACATAAAATAGAGATTCATTTGGATCACCGTTATTTAAATGAAACGCTTCCACCCATGAATACGACGGCAGAGAACATTGTTGTTTGGATTTACGAAAAGTTGACTGAGGCCTTGCGTGATGAAGGATATAACGGTGTGCGTGTAGAGTTTATCAGGCTTTATGAGACTCCAACAAGCTATGCAGAAGCTAGACGGGAGTGGATGGAAGTTGAGTAAAGTACCTGTTATCGAGATTTTTGGGCCAACGATTCAAGGAGAGGGTATGGTCGTTGGCCAGAAGACGATGTTTGTAAGAACTGCGGGCTGCGATTATTCCTGTTCTTGGTGTGATTCATCGTTTACGTGGGATGGCAGTGGAAAGCACCTTATTGTCCAAATGACAGCGGAAGAGATTTGGTCTGAGTTGAAACGTTTAGGGGGCAATGGTTTTTCATTTGTCACAATTTCAGGCGGCAATCCTGCACTCAATCCGAATTTAGCAGAGCTTATTGCCATTTTAAAAGAAAATGACATAAAAATCGGGGTAGAAACACAGGGAAGTAGGTGGCAAAAATGGATGTATGAGATTGATGAACTGACAATATCACCAAAGCCACCTAGTTCTGGAATGACCACAGACTACTCGGTGCTCTCTTATATCTTCGAAAAACTTAAAGATCGGAACAGCAATCACCATGTATCCCTCAAAATAGTCGTTTTTAATCAAGAGGATTACGATTATGCTAAACAAATTCACCATCGATATCCAATGATTCCTTTTTATCTTCAAGTCGGTAATGATGATCTCACGGCAACTGATAATTCACAATTAATGATGAATTTATTGGATAAATATCGTGCACTGATTGATAGAGTAATGAAGGATGAGGATTTAAGAGATGTTAAAGTACTGCCACAGTTACATGCCCTTGTGTGGGGAAATAAAAGAGGTGTATAGTGTGCCATTACAAAAATTAAATTTACTTGAGGAGTAATAGTTTGAGAATATTATTTTATTTATTATCTATTGTTATTGCTAATGTGGTAACGGCAGCATTTGCACCATTCCATTTTGGTATGTTTATTGTTCCAATGGGAACGCTTTTAATTGGGGCCACCTTTATTTTTCGGGATCTAGTACAAAATAAATATGGTAGAAAAAAGACGTATTTATTTATTATTACAGCTTTAATTTTATCAGCTGTGGTGTCATTCCTACTAGGTGATACACTTTTAATTGTGGTAGCCTCAGCACTATCATTTGTTGTCGCTGAAACGGCTGATACTGAAATTTATACTCGATTAAAATTACCAATGGCTTGGCGTGTGTTCTACAGTGGTATTGTTGGAGGATTTCTAGATTCTGCAATTTTCGTAGTAATTGGCTTAAGTCCACTTGGTGCCAATATATTGCCATGGGAAGCGGTACCTGCCGCCATTTTGGGGCAAATTATTGTGAAGACGATTATACAAATGATTGGTGCAATTATTTTAAATAAAGTTGGGCCAATGAAAGAAAAATATATTATTCCAGAATAATTATTCCTTATTATGAAGATACGGATCACAAGTAAGCTTTTTAAAAACAGGCCCATTCGCTTTATTCGAATGGGTCTGTTTGATTTATATTCTTTCTAATGTACCTCTTGCATTTTTTATGCTGTTTTCTTTTGTTTAAGGTCTAAATGATAACTAAAGAAAGTTAGTAGACTTGCACCGACGGCAACTATACCACCGACCCATGTGACATTCATCAAATTTCCTTGATGATATACAATGCCGCCTAATGCAGACCCAAAAGCGATGCCTACGTTACTTGCCACTGGCATAAGAGAAGCAGCGAGTCCTTTAGCATCTGGTTTATAAATTTCGGCCAAATCTATTAAATAAAGTTGAGTAGATGTTGTTAAGAGGATGGCCATAAGTGACATTAGTCCGATGTTCGCTAATCCTAAAATAAAATGGTTTGTTGTCCAAAATAAGCTTGTCAATACAATAGCTTGTGCGAGAAAGACAAACCGAAGTCGGCCGATGGCATTGTGAGTGGCAATTTTACCGGCAAGAATGTTGCTGAAAATTGAAAGAAAGCCGTAGCCGAATAAGATTAAACTTATAGAATTATTTGGTGCACCCATTCCCTTTAAAATAGGAACAAGGTACGTAAAGACTGCATAGGTTGCACCAAAACCGAGAGCAGGAATGAAAAAGGCAATTAAAATTCGAGGCTGAATCATTAAAGAAAATTGATCCCGTATTGAGCTTCGTACTTGGCTGAGTCGAGTAGGTAAGACGAAAAAAGATGCCGCAAACGCCAACCCTCCGAGAAGAGTGGTTAACATAAAAGTGGCATTCCAGCCGTACCATTCAGCGATTACAATTCCAATGGGTACTCCAACTACATTGGCCAGTGTAAAACCACCGAAAACAAATGATATAGCAAGGCCGCGTTTATTAATCGGCATGGTTTCGCTTGCAACAATCATGGCTAGAGAGATCAATACACCTGTTACAATCGCGGTCATAACCCGAAGTATAAGGAGCATAATATAGCTCGTTGAAATTACACACAGAGCATTTAAGGCAATGAAGGAACCTATCAAAAACAACATCCATTTACGCTTTGGAAAATGGCTTGTTGCTGACATCACGAGTGGTGTAGCGATGGCAAATGTGATAGCGAACGCAGAAACGAGTGTGCCTGCTTTTGCATTTGTCATATGAAGGCTTGAAGAAATATCAGTTAAGATCCCGACAATAACAAATTCGCTTGTCCCAAGAACAAATGTTAATAATGCAAGTGTTAAGATAAGTAACCAATGTCGCTTGGATAACTGTGTATGATGCATAAATACCTCTTTCTTTGAAGAATGTAACTGTGCTACTTAGTAGACACACAATTTAAACATCATATCATAAAATGCATTTATGAGAAATTAGATTGGTTTCCTGTAAATATCAGTGTTTGTTTCCAACTTTCTACCTCTAAAGAAGGATTTTGTAAATATTACTCGAATTTTTTAATTGGAAGATTAACTTTGCAATTTTATCAATTTGATATCTATACATAATAAGGGGATAAGGGGGATTCACATGATTCAATTCCTTCAGATGGGAGCAAATACAGTTATAAGTTCCCAAAAAGGTAGTGTTACTATTAGCTACGAAATGTCTAATTCGATCGATATTTCGTTAACTACATTCCTTTTAACGGATGTAAACAAGGTACAAGGAGATAGCGGCATTATATTTTATAATCAACCAACTAGCTTATCTGGTGCAGCTACCCTGATACCATCTGAGAATGTAGGGAATATAAAAATACATAAAATGAATTTTGACATGAGTAAAATCCCTGAAGGTATTACTAAAATAGCTATAACACTTACAGAAGATAATAGCCGAGGTTTTTCAAATGTGAAAAATTTAAAGGCAGAAATACGTACTGATAACAATATTATCAATTTAGCACCAGCTAATTTTGCAAATGAAAATGGAATCGTAGTATTAGAATTATATCTAAGAAATAGTCAGACAAAGGTGAGATCTATTTGGCGGGGATTTGATTCTGGGTTAGAGGGGTTATGTAAAAATTACGGTGTTGAGGTTGAACCTGAAGAACAAAACAAGCTTTCTGAATCAACAACTATAACAAAACAAATGCTGATAGAACCTGATCAATCATTAAATGTTCCAGAAAGTACAAATAGAAAAAACATGTTGTCACCGATAAATCTTGAAAAGGTAAAGGGGAATGTCAGTCTCACCAAAGGTCAAAAGCCAGTTATCATTGATAAAACGCCTGAAATTACTGCTACGGTATCATGGCAAACTGGTACTGACTACGATATATATGCTTTAGTCTATACAAAGGATGGTCAGCAGATCGATGTAGCTATGTTTGGGGCGAAAAATACACCTCCACTTAGGAGTTTTCACAACGGGGTAGTCGAACACATGGGGGATGTTGGGAGAGATGCTGGTTCAACAAAAACTGAAGTAATCAAATTGAGATTAAATAATAATGTTTTAGCTGTTGTTCCTGTGGTTTATTCCGCCCAATCAAATGGCACAGGCTCATTCTACAGATATAAGGTGTCTATGAGTATAGATAATCATAATGGAACCTCCGTTACTATTTTTGCTAAAAATGCTAATAATAATGATAGAATTTATTCCTGTGTGCCTGGAATACTTCATAATACTCCAGATGGCGTGATTATCAGCCCATTAGAGCTTTATAGTGAACCAAATTCTGAACGTAGACCTAAGCTGAAGATGGGCTCTTCTAATATGGTAGAAGTTCTAATGGATAAAGGCCCAATAAATGATTACAAGTAAAAGCAAATAAAAAGGAGAGTGGCGAAGCCAATCTCCTCTTATTTATTCTCCTTTAGTTCGTGGGCAATATACGCAGCTAGTAATTCACGGACTTCATCCGTAGAATGTGCACCCAGTAATTGAACTCTCAATTGACTAGCCCCTTTGAAGCCACGTACATATATTTTAAAGAAACGTTGTAATGCTTTAAATGAACGTGTTTCGAATTCCTTGGAATAGTGGTTATGAAGATTAAGGTGTAAGTATAGTAAATTAAGGTATTCTTTGGCACTATGCTCTTTAGGTTCCTTTTCAAAGGCAAATGGGTTTGAAAACACCCCGCGCCCAATCATTACACCATCGATACCGTATTGTTCAACTAGTTTTAGCCCTGTTAAACGATCAGGAATATCACCGTTGATCGTCAGTAATGTGTGGGGAGCAACTTCATCACGTAGTTTTTTGATATCTCCAATTAATTCCCAATGTGCAGCGACCTTGCTCATCTCTTCCCTTGTACGGAGATGAATAGAAAGATTGGCGATATCCTGTTTTAAAATATGTGTAAGCCACTCACGCCATTCTGCTACATCCGTAAAGCCAAGTCTTGTTTTGACACTAACGGGTAAGCCTCCTGCTTTGGCTGCTTGAATAATATCTGCGGCTAGGTCAGGATGAAGAATTAATCCAGCTCCTTTACCTCTTTCTGCTACATTATCAACTGGGCAACCCATATTAATATCAATTCCCTTAAAGCCTAATTCCTTCATACCAATACTCATTTGACGAAAATGTTCAGGGTTGTCTCCCCAAATATGTGCAACAATAGGCTGTTCATCTTCTGTGAAAGCTAAGCGGTTACGTACATTATCTAACCCATCTGGATGACAATAGCTCGTCGTATTGGTGAATTCCGTAAAATATACATCGGGTCTCCCTGCTTCCTGAATGACATGACGAAATACAACATCTGTCACATCCTCCATTGGAGCTAAAATGAAGAATGGCCGTGGTAAATCAAGCCAGAAATTTTTTTGATTCATTGCTAAAAATCCTCTCTTTCCAAAATACTACCTTGCAAAAAGATATCATATTTATTTTATTTCTACATAGTTAATTGGCTTAGCTTAAGGATAGAAATGCATCATTGTAATTAGACTTTGGCTCTCTTAGATTAGAAAGTAATTAAAAATATCCAACAAAATCCTGTATTATCTATAATGATATAATATGTAATATAATGTAGAAATTTAGGAGGAGAGTTGAAGTGGGAAAATATAAATATAAAACAATCGATGTGAATGATGTACCCACAATGGCTGAATTACTCGAAAATAGACAGAGCCTTGAGGGTGAAGTATATTCATTTCTAAACAACAGCTGTCTTAATGCTGAACATATAACAAATATGCTTGAAAACTTATTTGCTCATAATACTATTAAGGGGATTGGAGCATTTATTAAAGATGACTTAGTAGGATATTTAATCGGAGTCATCAAGAATGACTCTCTAAGAGGCAGACATGTATGGGTACCCTATGAAGGGTTGGCAATCAGAAAGGATCAATCCGCTGAGCTTATTAGAAAATTATATGCAGAGATTTCAGTGGTATGGCTAGAGCAAGGTTGCTTTATGCATTACACGATAATCCCTCTTGGAAATCAGGCTTACTATGATGCCTACCAACGATTAAGCTTTTCTATACAACAAGTACATGGGGTCATGAACATTGGGGATTATAAACCATTTGAAAATATATGTAATGCAGAGATTAGGGTTGCAAAGAAAATGGATAGTGAAATGATGGGGAAAATGTCTAGGATCATTCAATCGTATCAAAATTCCGCACCTACATTTGAGCCTGTATTCCCTGAGGTTGTCATGAGCATAAAAGACTCATATAAAAGTATAGTAGAGGAGAATGATGATACATGTTTCGTTGCAGTAAAGGATGGGCAGGAATTAGGATTTCAAAAATATTATCCTATACATTCAGATTTGATGACACCGGAGCATGCAATAGAGCTAACGATTGCAGGTACTTACTCTTCTCAAATGGGAAGAGGTGTGGGAAAAAAGTTGATGAATGAAGGCTGTAGAAGGATGAAAGAGGCGGGCTATGAGAATATCATTACAGATTGGAGAATAACTAATCTTGCTGCATCGGCATTTTGGCCTAAGTGTGGTTTTAAGCCAGTAGCCTATAGAATGGTTAGGTACATTAACAGTGATATAGCCTGGGCAAACTTTAATAACCCAAGTATAGGATTATTGTAAATTTAGTTAGATTTATTAAATTCTGCTGTTATGAAGAATTCAAACAGCTGGCTAGACACTTAAAATTTAGTTTTAGATTGCTTGCCTATACTTCGTAAATATTGACATTTATTTTTTAGACAACTAAGCTTAATGGAAAAATAGTGCTGGGGGGCTGCCAGTGGAATTTATTAAATTAAATTGTCCAAATTGTAATGGGAAAATTGAATATAAAGAAGAGCAAACATTCAAATGTCCTTTTTGTGATACGGAAATCATGTTGAAAGAGAATAAAATTTATTATGTTGATCAAACGATTAATAATTATTATGGAACAGCTTCTCCTCATACAACATCCCGTCCAAAAACAAATTTAAAGCTGCTCTTTATGATACCAATTGTCATGATGTGTGTATTCCTTGGGTATTTTCTTTTAAATAGTAATCAAACAGAGGATGGAAACCGTGAAGAACTATCCGTTCGAACAGTGCCTGAAAGTGAAGTTCTTCTGTTCTTTTTAAAAGATATTTTTGATAAAGGTGGGACGATGCCAGCAAAAGAAGAGATTGCAAGTATTCGATATTTGGCTGCCTACTATTCTGACGATCAATGGCATTTTGATTATAGTCTAGAAGATCCTTTTACAAATAAGGAAGCTAAAATTTCTACTTATATCATTATGGATAAATTATTAAATACGCAAAAAATTGAACAAAAGGACTTTGAGGCTTTTACTGGATTAACGGTTTTAAAGCTCATGAATGATTATGAAATATCACAAAGTGAAAAAGTAAGCTTCCAACATCTTGAAAACTTAAAAAGTTATACAGGTAGTTTTAATGAATCATTTAGTAAAATCGCAGGATATTTTAGTGATAAGTCAAATGTTAAAGAGCTCTCTATCCAAATTAGAAGTAATGATGAACTTGCTTTATTATTAGAGTTCCCCAATCTTCAATCTCTAGAACTATCTTATGTGGCTGAAGAGGTGACAGATTTTCAAATTCTAAATAAATTATCGCTGAAATCACTTTCCTTAAAATCAATTAATGATTTAAAGTGGCTGTCTACACTAACTAATCTAGAGTCGTTAGCAATAGACATTAGTGAAGCTACAGATTTTAGCCCACTTTACTCATTGACTCAATTACAAGAATTGAAGCTTACGTCAGTAAGAAATTTAAAAACGCTTGATTTTATACAAAACATGCCTAAACTACAATCTTTAGATCTTGAAAACATGAATATCATCAATTTAGATAGACTTAGAAATATGTCATCTTTAACAAAGCTACGTTTAGCTTCTCCTGGTCAAGTGGAATTGTTGGATATGGTTAACAGTCTAACGTCATTGACAGAGTTATCGTTAACTGGCTATCATGGTGATATTTCATCGATTGTAGCGCCCCATTTGAAAAAAGCAGAGCTGAAGAGTTCATTTTTACCAAAGCTAGAAGCACCCGCTTTAAGAGATTTGACGGTTTCTATAAGTGGATCGGATTCGCAATTGAATGGTGCAGAACTACTGAAATACCCACAGCTAGAACAGCTTACAGTCATGGAGTATGGAATTCTTACAGGTATTCGTTCATTAAATGACCTACCTCATTTGCAAACAATCAATTTAAATGAGACCCTCTTTTATGAAACCAATGACTTATTCAATTTACAGCATGTAAAAATGTTAAACTGTAATGAATGTAATTTTCAAGTGAATAGCAAGCCATTTACGAACAACGTGCTGGAGCATTTAACTTTAAATGATGTTTCCATTCAAATTGGTAATGGGGAATGGGTGCAAGAAGTAGATAAGATCATGCCTTACTTTGCTGGCTTTACAAATTTACGTTCATTCACTTTACAAGATAGTTCACTACAATCGTTAAATTTCTTGGGAAATTGGCAACAAATAGAGGTGCTTCATTTAGAAAATAATGCTATTTCGAATGTAGAACCCTTAGTGAATTTGCCCAACTTAAAAAAACTATATATTTTAGGGAATCAGGTACAAAATCAATCTGTATTAGACAAGGGAATTATGATTTATTGAAATAATGTGAATTAATAGCAAACTACGAAATTAATATAGTAGAAATAAAAAGAGACAATGACAGGAATATTCTGTCATTGTCTCTCTTGGATTTGTCCTACAGTTTGGATAGTTTTATAATGAATTGATGCTTAACAAGAGGAGTTGAAAAGGATATGTTCGTACGTAATAAAGGTTTGTTTTTTATGCTATCTCTGCTAGCCATTATTGTTGTTTTGACAGGCTGTGGTACAGCTAAGGATAGTGAGAAAACTGAGGGAAAAACAGCTAAAGAAACACAAGAAACAATGGATTATGCGTCAAAAGTGAAGGAAAATCCAATTGTGACGATTACGATGAGCAATGATGAAAAAATTGTTATTGAATTGGAGCCTACTGTAGCACCAAATACAGTAGCTAACTTTATTGCTTTAGTAAAAGATGGATTCTATGATGGTTTTATTTTCCATCGAGTTATTCCTGATTTTATGATTCAGGGTGGAGATCCTAAAGGGAATGGTACTGGAGGACCTGATTATTCGATTGATGGTGAGTTTACCTCAAATGGATTTGAAAATAATATGAAGCATGAACGTGGTGTTATTTCGATGGCTCGTTCAGATGATCCAAACTCAGCAGGCTCACAATTTTTCATTATGGTAAAGGAAGCATCACATCTTGATGGAAAATATGCTGCTTTTGGCAAGGTGATTGCAGGTATGGAAACAGTTGATGCCATTGTTGGAGCAGAGCGAGATGCTACAAATAAACCACTAGAAGATCAGCAGATGAAGAAGGTAGAGGTGGATACAAAGGGCTTTGATTATCCAGCACCTAAGGTAAACAAATAGTTTTCGTCCCAATGCTATTGGTTAAAATCTATACTATAAACATTAAAAAGGCTAAATCAATTGAGATTTAGCCTTTTATATTTGTTAAAAAATTGAAATTATAAATATTTTTGAGTAATATGAGAAGAAATTTAAGATTGAGCGATGTTTTATATAAAGGATCCTTTATGTTTGTGGAAGAAAGGGTGTTTGCATGAGGGTAACAGATGAAAATTTTATAAAACATCTTAAGAAAAAACGAGAAGAAGCACTTCAATATGTCATTGATGAATATATGGGGATTATCAAAGCGATTATTTATAATGCTCTAAAATCCTATAATGATCCTCAAATAATAGAGGAATGTATTAGTGATACATTTCTAGGGGCTTATGAAAATGCTAAACAATTTAGAGGCGATAAAGAGGATTTTAGAAGATGGATTTGCACGATAGCAAAGTTTAAAGCCATTTCGAAACAAAGAAGGTTGTCTAAAACGCCATATTTTTATGAGCTAAATGAAACAGGTGAAGCCGCAATATCGGCTGAAGAGGAATACTTAATCAAGACAACAACGGAGGAAGTGCTCATCATGATGACGCAATTAGAGCAATTAGACCGTGATATTTTTACGATGAAATACTTTTTAAATATGAAAAACGAAGAAATTGCTATTCATTGTGGTTTAACAAAAGCCGCTATTGATAATCGATTATATCGTGGGAAAAAACGATTACAGCAAATTCGTTTGGGGGGAAGTATGACATGAAAAAGCTATATAAACAATTTAATGATTTAAATCTTGATATAAATATAGAGCCGATGGAAGTGAGCACGCTTGAAAAAGAGAGAGTGAAAAGAAATGTCATGATAGTCAAAAAGAAAAGGCATTTCATTAAAAATTTTATTGTTGCAGCTACTTTTTTTATTGCATCCAGTATGACATTGGGTTATACGTTTCCTACATTTGCTGCAAATTTACCGTTTATCGGAAGTATATTCGAATTGTTTATTGATGATGAAAGGTATGTATTTAACAACTATGATCAGTATTCTACAAGTGTCGGAGTGAGCCAAGAAAGTAATGAAGTTGAAGTCACTGTCACAGATGCTGTATATGATGGCGAAAATATTACTATTGCTTACACTATTAAAAGTGAAAAGGATTTAGGAGAAAGGCCAGTTTTATATGGTGACAATCGTGAACTAACTGCTAAGGAATTTGGAAATAGGTATCGATATGGCGGCTATTCAACAAATTATATGGTTCAAAAGATAAACAGCAATGAGTATGCAGTATTGTATATTTTTGAACTCATTAGAGGCTCTAAGCCCGAGGAAGTTCACATTAATTTTCAAGGAAATCAAATTGTTGATTTAAATAATGTAAATAATTCAGTAGCAGGTGACTGGGCATTTGAATTTGCTTTAGAGAAGCTTGAAAGTGAAACAATAAGGGTGGAAAAGGATAGTATGAAAACAGAAGGAAAAGGTATAAAAATTGAAGCTTTTAAAATAACGAAAACACCTATCGCTACAACATTTTATCTTTCCGAAGAAGTCTTGGTAGAAAAAGAAAATGAAGCTTGGCAAGGAGTTCTCATTGACTATATTGTGACAGATGATTTAGGGAATGATTATAATGTCATTCATTTTAGAGGAACTAGTCATAATACAGATTTCAAAGGGCGTGAAAATTTTCCTCGTATTGTTGCAAATAAATTTGATGAACAAGCTACCTCGATTATGATTACCCCTGTAGTAGGTGTATACAAAATTAAGGATAGTACAGGGGCATTAGAACCGATAAAAGAGCCATATACATTAAAGCCTATTGCTGTTCCGATAAAGTAAAAAATTAAAAGAGTATGTAAGAAGAACAACCTTACATACTCTTTTTACTTATCATCTTTCTTTGGGATCGAAATAAGCCATAAAAAATCATCTTCTATTAATATTTGAATGTCTTGCCCCTCACGGATTAGCTGCTCAGCTTTCTGCTGCTTGGCGCTTATACCCCTACGTTTATTACCAAGCACAACGAAATCAGTATGTTGTGTAACAGCTCCCTGTAAATACCCTCCATATGCTTTTACTTGTTTGGAGGCTTCGGATCGTGTCATGGTAGAAAGGGCGCCTGTGAATACAATTTGTTTCTTATAAAAGGGGTGGGTTAGATTTTCAACTGGATCAGAAAAGAAAATGATTTCTGAGTTATCCTTATTGATCATATTCGTTACTCCTTAAAAAATTAATCGATAAATAAATCCACAAAATTTTATATGTATGCTACATTAAAATTAAAAATATAAAGAGGTACATAGACATGAATTCGCAATTGACTGCTTTCATTACTCTTAGCTGCACATCAGGTGTACTAAATTTGTATTTATGTTTATACGTATTTCTAAAACGCTACAATTATACAAAAATTGCTCAATTGTTTATTAGTTATACCGCATTAATTGCGGTATATTGTTTTGCCTCTGCTTTTGGTTTAATCGCTACAACATTAAGTGCCATAAAGGTTTGGACGGCCATCCAATATGTAGGTATGGCTTTTTCAACGCCTCTCGGATTATTGTTTATCATGCAATACCTAGGCTTTCATCTGACAAGGAAAAAGATAATGGCTCTTCTTGCCATTCCATTTATTAGCTTAATCATGGTTGCTACAAATGATATACACCATTTTCATTATAGAGTATTTGAAATAGATCCTATATTAGGGGCACCTTACATTCATCAGGAAATTGGCATATGGTATATCATTCATGGCATCTTTACTTTTGGCTGTATGTTCGTATCTTTTTTATTAGTATTAATCCATTGGAAAGAGACTACTAAGGCCTACCGGCAACAATTAATTGCCTTAATGTGTGGTCAACTTATTCCTATGATAACAGCATTCATCTATTTATTGGGCTTAACACCTCAAGGAGTTGATCCTGTCCCTATGGTATTATGGGCTTCTTCATTTTTATATTTATGGTCTATTAATTCCTCACGGTTATTTAGGGTGATGCCTGTTGCCAAGGATGCAATATTTCATAGTATCAATGATGGGGTTATTGTGTTAGATGAATCTGCTCGATTAATAGAGTTTAATCAAGCCTGTAGCAAGGTATTTCCTCAGCTAACCAGATCAATGATAGGTAGGGATATTGGGGAAACATGGATTGAAGTAACTGGACAACCGATGCCATTTACATTGGAGGCAGTGGTGAATACGCAAGACATCGAGATTGTGCTTTCTGATCATACTTATCAAGTGCGTGTTACAGAGCTGCAACATGTTAATCATGGTAAGGGGTTATTACTTATTTTCACTGATATAACAGAGTTGAAGGAGCTACAAAGACAGTTAGAGCAACTCGCTTTTTACGATGAACTTACACAAATTTATAATCGTCGAGCTTTTTTTCAACAATGTAATCAGGCTTACAGCGAGGCAAGAGAATCATCCTCAGCTTTTACTGTCATTTTAATGGACATCGATCATTTTAAAAACGTCAATGATACGTATGGGCATGCTATCGGTGATCAATTACTAGTTCATGTCGTAAAGGTTTGTCAGAGTGTGTTGAAAAAAGGAGAACTGTTTGCACGGTATGGCGGTGAGGAATTTGTTCTTGCACTCAAGGACTCTACATTATTAGAGGGGCAAGCATTAGCTAATTTGCTCTGTAATAGCGTAGAATCCCAGCCACTTATGACTACTGAGGGAGCAATTCGTGCTACCATTAGCTGTGGTGTAGCAGAAGGCACAAAGGGACAAGAGACACTGTATCAACTTTTAAACAATGCGGACAAAGCACTGTATGCGGCAAAACAAGCAGGCCGTAATCGAGTACATGTTTTTCTAGAATAAAAAAGCTAAAATATACAATCATTGAGGCAATGATGTATATTTTAGCTTTTTACTTACCAATTTGTATGGAAAACACCTTGTGCATCAATTCGTTCATACGTATGCGCACCGAAATAATCACGTTGTGCCTGTAACATATTAGCATTAGATGAACCTGTTCGATAACTATCGTAATATGTGAGAGAAGCACTCAAACAAGGGAACGCGTTTCCTGCTTGGATGCCTTCACAAACTATTTTTCTTAATCCATTTTGATAGTCCATCGACTTTTCTGCAAAGTATGGATCAATTAATAAATTATTTAGAGAAGGTTGCTTTTGATAGGCTTCACTAATAACATTTAAAAATTCTGCTCGAATAATACAACCACTACGGAAAATTAATGCAATATCTTTTAATGGTAAACGCCATTCATAAAGCTCTGATGTCATTTTATATTGTGTAAATCCTTGCGCATAAGCACATATTTTCCCCATATACAGCGCTTGGCGGACGTATTCAATCCAGACATCTTTATCTAGATTTTGTTGTTTATAATTTGGTCCAGATAGTATTGCCTCTGCTTGAATTCGTTCCTCTTTTAAGGATGAAATATAGCGAGCGAATAAGGCCTCCGTAATAATTGATGTAGGAATACCATTGTCTATAGATTGCAGGCTTGTCCATTTCCCAGTACCTTTTTGACCAGCTTTATCAAGTATCATATCAATCAGTGGTAATCCTGTTATCTCATCTTTTTTCCTTAAGATTTCAGCTGTTATTTCGATTAAATAGCTTTTCAATTCACCCTGATTCCATGTTTCAAAGATAGTAGCAATTTCCTCAACGGATAATCCTATATTTTTTCTTAAAAACGTATAGGCCTCCGCAATGAGTTGCATATCTGCATACTCGATTCCATTGTGTACCATTTTGACGAAGTGACCTGCGCCCTTGGGACCAATATACGTACAGCATGGTGTATCATTCACTTGTGCTGCAATCTTTGTCAGTATAGGTGCTACTTTGTTATAGACCTCTTGATCACCACCGGGCATGATAGATGGTCCTGTCAATGCTCCTACTTCACCACCAGAAATGCCAATCCCTAAATACCCAATTCCTAAAGCTTTAAGTTCATCGTATCTACGCTCTGTATCTTTATAATGAGAGTTGCCGCCATCCATAATGATATCGCCCTTTTCAAGGAAAGGCACTACTGATTGAATAACTGAATCAATAGCATTCCCAGCTGTCACCATCAAAAAAATCTTTCTTGGTTTTTCTAAAGCTTGTACAAACTCTTCTATTTCATAGTAAGGAGTTAGCGCTTGTCCTTCAATTTTTTGTAGAAGTTTGTCGGTTAAATCTCGTGTGTAATTATAAACGGCTACTTGTTCGCCCTTATTAGCCATGTTTAAAGCGATATTACTGCCCATAACACCTAATCCAATAACGCCAATTGTATTTAACATTGTACTTGCTCCTTTTTAAACATTTTTTAAACAAATAAACTAAGTAATAAAATAAACCCTAAACCAGCCACAGATACAATTGTTTCTAGCAAGGTCCAAGTAGCGAATGTTTCCTTCATGCTCAATCCAAAATATTCTTTAAACATCCAGAAACCTGCATCATTAACATGTGAAGCAATTAAGCTTCCTGCACCTGTTGCCAACACAACCAAGGCAAGGTTTACATCACTTTGACCTAACATTGGAATGACTAACCCAGCTGTTGTTAAAGCAGCAACCGTAGCTGACCCTAATGAAATGCGTAAAATAGCCGCAATAATCCATGCTAGTAAAATTGGCGATAAGGTAGTTCCATGGAAGAGTTCAGCTACATAATCACCGACACCACCATCAATTAAAACTTGTTTGAAGGCACCACCGCCCCCAATAATTAAGAGCATCATACCGATATGGGATATTGCTGTTGTACATGACTCCATTACTTGCTTAATAGGAATTTTCCTTGCGATACCCATTGTATAGACGGCAACTAATAAGGAAATTAACATGGATGTACCAGCTTCACCGATGAAGCGGATACCTGCTAAGAAGCCATTATCTTCAAAGCCAATTGTTTTTTGTAACAGTGTAATAATAGTAGCAATGGACATTAAAATAACGGGTAATAGTGCAGTAAAAACACTTATTCCAAAACTCGGTGTGTCCTCTAGTTCAAATGTTTTTTGTTCACCTAGAGAGGCAATATTTCCAGTTTTGTTGAATGATTCAGGCACTAACCTTTTCGCTAATTTTGTAAATAATGGTCCAGCTAAAATAACAGTCGGAATGGCGATGATAAAGCCATAAAGCAACACCTCACCAATATTTGCCCCAAATTCGCCAGCAATAACAGTTGGTCCAGGATGTGGTGGCAAAAATCCATGTGTGACAGATAAGGCTGCGGTCATTGGAATTCCTAAATATAAAATAGAAACCTTTAATTGTCTTGAAATAGCAAAGACAATTGGGATTAATAGCACAAGACCTACTTCAAAGAAAAGAGCGATACCGATAATAAAGGATGCTGCTACAACTGCCCATTGAATGTTCTTTTCTCCAAATTTATTCACAAGGGTCATGGCAATACGCTGTGCACCGCCAGAATCGGCAATTAATTTTCCTAGCATCGCTCCAAGACCAAATATTAGTGCCAAGTGACCTAATGTTCCACCTAACCCTGCTTCAATCGTTTTTACGATAATATCCAAAGGCATCCCAAGAGCTAAAGCAACACCGAATGAAACAATGATTAATGAAATAAACGTATTTAATTTAAAGCCCATTATTAAAATTAACAGCGCAATAATACCAATACCTACAATAACTAATGGCATGTATTCTCCTCCTCTTTAGTCGGGCTTAATTAAGCTCCTTTGATACTGAGCAATTGACGTATAGTCGTCTGCTAAAACTCTAGATAAACGAATGAAAATTGGGAGTAGCTGTCTATATTCTTTGGCTGCTTCTTCGATTGGCGTATGTTTATAAGTGTCACCAACCATATCAGCGACAACGTCAAAGGAATCAATTTTTCCTGTAGCATATAAGCCTAAAATACAAGCGCCTAGACAGGAGCTTTCATAGCTTTCAGGTACTACCACTTCGGATTCAAAAATATCCGCCATCATTTGTCTCCAAATCTCAGAGCGTGAAAACCCGCCTGTTGCTTGAATACGAGTGACAGGGCTTTCCATACATTCCAGTAATGCTAAATAGACAGTATATAAATTGTAGATAACCCCTTCGAGGGCAGCTCGTATCATATGTTCCTTTTTATGAGACATAGTTAAACCAAAAAATGAACCACGGACATCTGGATTCCATAAAGGCGCACGTTCACCTGATAGATAGGGATGGAATAGCAGCCCATCAGCACCAGGTCTAACACGTTCAGCAATTTTCGTTAACACTTCATATGGATCAATACCTAGTCTTTTAGCTGTTTCAATCTCAGAAGAGGCAAACTCATCGCGAATCCAGCGTAATACCATACCACCATTGTTTACGGGTCCACCAATGACCCAATGGTTTTCTGTTAGTGCATAGCAAAAAATTCTACCCTTTACATCTGTTTTGGGCCTATCAATTATGGTACGGATAGCACCGCTTGTCCCAATAGTGACAGCAATTTCGCCTTCTCGAATGGCGTTTACACCTAGATTAGAGAGCACGCCATCACTTGCACCAATGACAAAAGGTGTTTGTGGGTCAATACCAATTTGTTTAGCTAAAAGGTCATTGCAATTTAAAAATAGTTGAGTTGTTGGTACGAGTGTGGATAATTGTACTTTCGCAATACCTGCAACAGCTAAAGCTTCTTCGTCCCAATCTAATGTATGGAGATTCATCATACCCATACATGAAGCTAATGAATAATCGACGACATATTGATCAAAAAACTTTTTAAAAATGTATTCTTTAATACCGATATATTTCTTCGTTTTGCGCGCGATTTCAGGATGTTCATGCACAAGCCAAGTAATTTTGCTTAGTGGTGACATTGGGTGAATAGGTGTACCTGTTCTTTTATAAATTTCATGGCCATTCCAGTCAGTTTTAATTTTATGTGCCCATGCTTCACTACGATTATCCGCCCAAGTGATGACAGGTGTTAACGGTTGATCATTTTCGTCCATAGCGATCACACTATGCATAGCACTACTAAAGGAAACAAATAGTAATGGTTTATCAGAATGGACTTTCATAATGTTGGTAATGGCTTGTAGTACAGCTTGAAAGATTTCTTCTGGATTTTGTTCTGCTGTCGAAATATCCGGTGTATATAATGGATACCCAATATTTTCTTGTTGAATAACCTTCCCATGTTGACTAAATAATACGGCCTTAGTGCTAGTAGTCCCTATATCAACACCTAACATATAGTTAGTCATTTTGTGGCTCAACCCCTTTAGATAGCATTTGCTGTGACCGCCATAAATCTTCTACTTTGCCTTGAACATCATCAAAATTTTCATGTAAGGATTTAATCATAAGCTCTCGATCTTTGGCTCTAATAGCGTCAATATAGAGCTCATGATTTTTCACAATACGAGTAAAATCCTCATATTTCTCTTTAAAGCGCATGCGCATAGATAGTAAAATCAAGCCTTCCATTACTGGCTTTAAATTATTCCAAATCATGGTGATATAGGAATGTCCGATGGAACGAATAATTGTCTCATGGAACATAACATCCTGATAAGAAAATTCGTCTGCATCGTTATACTTAATGGCAACTTTCATCATTTCTAATGTTTTGCTAAGTTCTAGTGCTAAGCTAGTTGTATCCATTTTTATGAGACGTTCAAACACAAATGTTTCAATCAGCAATCGAACATCATAAATTTCTTCAATCTCTTTTTCAGATAAACCAATGACAACAGCACCCATTTTCTCTAATCGAATGATATTTTCAGAAGCTAATATTCTTAAGGCTTCACGAATGGGTGAACGGCTTACTTCAAAATCAGCTGCCAGTTTGTTTTCTGAAAGAATGGTACCGCTTTCAATTAAACCTGAAATAATACGCATTCTAAGTTCATATGCTACGCGATCACCTGTAGAAGCCTTAGAAAGCCATTTTTGTGGATATAAATAATCATTATATTCGCTCATAATATCACCCTTTTTGATTTGGAGTATACTTGTATACAAGTATTATAGTCAGAAAGAAAATAAGATTGCAAGCGACTTACTAACAATCAAAAATTGAAAAATCCTCAACTCTATACTTAGCTAAAAAAAATAATTAATGCACATTCTTTTTTCCTCCTTGGACAAACTTTAGAATGAAAAGTTCGTAAACCATATATAAGGTTTTAAAGCTTTTCAAATAATCGATGAAGGATGGTTATGTCAAATATGGATACAAATCGTAACAGATCAAATGGTACGAAAAGTGCAAATAAAACAAATCAACAGCGTCAGACACTTCATCGTGAGGAGTTTGGTGCTGAATTTGAGCTTGATTCAGCTTCAGCACAAATCAATAACTTTGCTGAAACACAAGGAAAAACAGATATCAAGCAACCAGTCAGTGAGAGGACTGCATGGCACTAATTTATATTTGACAACTATTCATGACATTGAGAGAAGGACTAAGGCATATGCCTTAGTCCTTTGATTATAGCCTGGGAAATATTGTGTTTATTTTCTTCCATACATATTATCAGAGCATTTCATAATACTACATCTAGAACAATGAAAACATTTTTAAGAAGGGAAGATATATACATTGGCTAAGCACTCCGATACAAGTTGGAAGCAGGATCATCCTAGCACATTGTTTAGTAACTCCGTGCAAAAGGCGGATCGTCTATTAAAGTATGCAAAATCACATCCAGAGGAAATAGCAATAGAACATGCATTTAATCAGATTAAGCATGCTGAAAATGCACGTTTCAATGCAGAACAATATGGTGAGCATTTGGATACGGTTCAGCAAAATAAAGAATATCTAGAGCAGATTAAACAACAATTACATGAAATAAAAAATGATACTGAATAAAAAATAACAATAAACAACGGCTTAAATTCACGCAGTGAGGTTTAAGCCGTTGTTTAAATGTGATTAAATTAACACCAAACAATGATTTCATAGGGAGTGGTTTGAGCAGGAATACTCCTAGTGGTAGGACCATAAACAACAATGAGGTTTCGATTGGCAGGACTATTGGTAAAAGGCTGCCCATTTTTAAGTGAAATAATCGTAGTAGGAGAAAGGTTTAATTGTAATTGTCCATCACTACTCAGTAATTGTTGATTAAAGAAATCTACCTTTACATTATGATAATTGCTTTCTTTTACAATAATTGTAGCACGGTATTGTGGCGGGTAAATCATCGGTACAGGTGCATCTCCATCATAATATCCTGTTACCCATTCACCAGTTGTGACAATTTCACGATTAACAAAATAGGTGGAGGGAGAAATAATAAAATTGACGACCCCACCAGCACCATCTTCTAAGGTCATTATTTTATAACAACCGTTCTTATCTCCGTTTTGCCCAACAGAAAAATCACTGATTTGAGTGATAACACCCCGAAAAGATTTAAAATTGACCATACCCATTCCCTTCTTACATATTTCTCATTTTTAGCGTATCATTTTAATTTATGTAGCATTGTAAAATTAGGTGACAGACAATGAATAGGATGCTATTTGATAGCAATCAACTTATACTAAACATGCTTACTATTAGGACAGAGGAGTGGCATCTATTGAATTGGATTTCTAAAAATAAGAAAATCTTTCTATTGTTAATTTTCGTTGTTATTGTTGTCGCTGGTATACTGGATATTAAATATGAGGGATTATTCTTTCAGCTATTACCTACATCAATACAAACATTTTTATCTAATTTATTTTGAAATGTGGAGAACCGTACCTAAAAGAGTGCGGTTTTTTCATTACCAGAATTTTTGCCACAACATGCAACCAATTGTTTGGATTATCTACTTTATAAGTAAGAGTACATAAAAGGAGAAAATGCAAATGGACGATGAAAAAATAGTTGCTTTATACATACAACGCTCACAGCAGGCTATTTTGGAAACAAGGAAAAAATATGGAGCATATTGTAGAGTAATAGCAAGAAGAATCTTGGCAAATTTGAGGGATGTTGAAGAATGTGAGAATGATGCCTACCTAGCTGCATGGAACACAATCCCTCCACAGATACCAAGAAAACTATCTATTTTTTTAGGGAGAATCATACGTAATATTGCACTTGATAAGCATAGCTATAATACAGCCAAAAAGAGAAACAATGAGTTTGAGGTCATTCTCACAGAGCTGGAAGAATGTCTAGCTTCTTCTCATACGGTAGAAACATCCTATGAAGCGGGTGAACTTGCTCAATACATTAGCCAATTTTTATATACCTTAGATGAACAATCTAGAAATATATTTATTCAACGATATTGGTACTCCTATTCTATAAAAGATATTTCCTTACACTTTCACATGAGTAGTAGTAAAGTTAAGTCCAACTTATTTAGGACACGTAATAAACTAAGATTTTATTTGGAAAGCGAGGGATTATATATATGAAAAAAGAGGAGTTATATCGTGAAATTGGATTTATAGAGGAAGAGTTAATTGAAGCCGCCAACTATGAAGTAAAGAAGAAAAGTTTTTCTAAAAAATGGCTCGCTGTGGTAATAAGTATGATGATCGTAAGCTCAGTTTCTACTGCCACAATAGCAGCAGCTTACTATAAACATCAAAATAATGAGCTTTATATTCGTTATTTATCAGCAGAGGATATGGAACTAATGCCAGCTACAAAATATGATGCAGATAAATTTCTAAAAGCTCTAGATAGTGACAAAGAGGAGTATATCTATATTGCAATAAATAGACTAGTAGAGAGCTATAATGATGAAAAGTTGAGAAATAAGGCGTTAAAGGCTATTCAGCCATTTATACAAAGTGATAACAAAAAAATTGCAAATTCGGCTATTTTTGCTGTCGATATTTTATCGGGAAGCTTTAAAAGTCAGCAGGTATATAAATTAGCAGATGGGAGCGTCTTCTTTACTTTATTCAATAATTATTCAGATTACGGAAGCCAAAATGTTCTTTGGCGTATAAAAGATGGTGTGCTAGAGGCATATTCTAGCTTCTCCAGTCCATCAATGTATATTAAAGAGATAATTCCTTCACCTGATCAGAAATTAATTGCTATTGTCACGAACTCTAATAAAAGTGAATTTGTTGAAGTCATCAATGTGGAAGAGCGAATGGTAAGCCCAGAGTTAGTAGAATCTTCAAGGGTTAAATATGGTGCTGAGCAAGGGTTAGATACTTGGATTCGAACAGATCATGAAAACTATAGCTATGTGGATCATCTTAGATGGAAGGGAGATGCTACCATAGAATTTGAAGCTAGTCTCTCCTATGATGATACGGCGATTATTAAAGACGTGGTAGTCACTTATGAAGTTAGCCAAAAGAAATTAACTGTTAAAGAAATTAAATAAGAAGCAGATAAAAACAGAAAATGTATTTAAAGGTTTTCTGTTTTTTCAATAGTATTGTAGAAATAAATCAATTAAAAAGGGAGTGAATGATATCAATGGCAAAATGGAAAATAGCCTTAGAAACGTTCCTGAAAGAATGGCAAGATAAAGAGGTTGTAGGAGCGCTCTGATATCGATGTCCATATTATTTTGGCGGATAATGTGGGATGGAGGGAAAGAGGGAATCGTGTTATTGATGGTTTTTTAATTGAATACTTTGCGAATCCACCAAGTCAAATTCGTGGGTATTTCCAAGATGATTTTAAAAAAAGAAGAACCATGTCCATGGTTCAATTTAAAACAGGTAGAATTTTATTTGATTATACTGGAATAATAAAAGAATTGAAATTTGAAGCAGAAGAATGGCTCAAAGAAAAATAAAAAACAATGAATAAAACGGTCTTAGAAATAAAAAAATATGAATTATGGGATGTACTTGTTAATTTAAAGGATTGTTATGAGCAAGATAAAATGGACTTTTCCTTTACCTACCATAACTCATTAGCAAAATTTATTTTTGGTGTACTGTCAGTATTTAAATCTAGAAATGATACCCTTTTATCAAATCTATGCCTATCTTGAAGATCCAACCTGCAAAAATATAGTAAGTAGCATTTCCAGAGGACAATGCTGAAAAGATGATGGCGTCATATGAAGCAGTAGTAGAGTATGTGTTCATACAAATGGGTGGTTTTCATATAGATGGCTGGCATATAAAAAGCCCAATCGAAAGTTAATCTGTGGGAAATTGAAAGTTAGTTCAGATACAAGACGAGCTTCATATTTATATGTTATTATACAGATATAATAATAAAAAGAACCTATTTTTTATGAAAATGTCAACCATTTTTAGGCCGATTATTCCAATAAGCTTAAATAATTCAATTTTTACCTAGAACAAAAAGTGATTTTTTTGCTTGAATTATGATTGGAAAGGCTCGAAAAAAGCTGATAACTCTCATATAAATAGTTGATATTTTATTCTTGAACTAATTGTGATAAACTGCAATAAGGTAATAATTGATACAGAAATGGTGTGCTCCGAGGTTGCTCCATGGCTACAGTACTTCTAAAGTGGGAGTGCTTACATCCTTTCTGCAAATCTTAACATATAAGGAAGGTAAAAATGAGTAACAGACAAATTAAATCAGATGTTATCTTAATTGGTGCCGGAATCATGAGTGCAACTTTGGGAACATTACTCAAAGAATTAGCACCAGATTGGAAAATTACAGTGTTTGAAAAGCTTGAAAAAGCAGGCGAGGAAAGTTCTCACGAATTAAACAATGCGGGAACTGGACATGCTGCATTATGTGAGCTGAACTACACATCAGAGAAAAAAGACGGATCAATCGATATCAAAAAAGCGATTAATGTTAATGAACAGTTCCATGTTTCAAGACAGTTTTGGTCGTATCTTGTAAACAATAAGCTGATCAATAATCCACAAGACTTCATTATGCCTTTACCACATATGAGTTTAGTACAAGGGAAAGAAAATGTTGAGTTTCTAAAGAAACGTCATGAAACGATGACAAAAAATCCTTTATTTGAAGGAATGGAATTTTCTAATGACCCTGAAACACTAAAAAAATGGATTCCACTTATTATGGAAAATCGTCCTGCTGGTGAAGACATTGCTGCAACGAAAATTGACACTGGTACAGATGTTAACTTTGGTGCTTTAACACGTATGTTAATTGATCACTTAAAAGCAAAAGATGTAGATGTTAACTATAATCATAGTGTTGAAAGTTTAAAACAAGCTAGTGATGGTACATGGGAAGTACGTGTGCACGATTTAGATGGCTGTAAAATGGAATATCATTCAGCAAAATTTGTCTTCCTTGGAGCTGGTGGAGGAAGCTTAGAATTACTACAAAAATCAGGTATTCCTGAAGGGAAACATATTGGTGGATTCCCAATTAGCGGTCTATTCTTAGCATGTAATAATCCAGAAATAGCTGAACAACATCATGCAAAAGTATACGGAAAAGCAAAAGTTGGTGCTCCACCAATGTCGGTTCCGCATCTTGACACACGTTATATTGATAACAAGAAATCATTACTATTTGGACCATTCGCAGGTTTCTCTCCTAAGTTCTTAAAAACAGGTTCAAATATGGATTTATTTGCTTCTGTAAAACCGCATAATATCACAACTTTATTAGCTGCGGGCGTGAAAGAGATGGGCTTAACAAAGTATTTAATCCAACAGCTTATGCTTTCAAAAGAACAACGTATGGAAGAGTTACGTGAGTTCATTCCAAATGCAAAAAGTGATGATTGGGATATTATCGTAGCTGGACAACGTGTACAAGTTATTAAAGATACAGAAGCTGGCGGTAAAGGAACACTTCAATTCGGTACAGAAGTTGTAAGTGCTTCTGATGGCTCGATTGCAGCTTTACTAGGAGCTTCACCAGGTGCATCTACGGCTGTACATGTTATGCTTGAAGTTCTTAATAAATGTTTCCCTCAACATATCAAGGAGTGGGAACCAAAAATTAAAGAAATGATTCCATCTTATGGTCTATCATTAGCAGAAAACCCTGAGCTTCTAAAAGAAATAAATGCAACAACAGATAAAGCACTTGGCTTAAAATAAGTCATGGTAAGCGTTTAAGAAAGAGCTCTCAATCTATTCTGATTGAGAGCTCTTTTTAATTTGAATAAATTCTTTCCTGGGAAATTTTAAATCCAATTGCCTTCTTTTTAATAAAAGAACCATCAAATTTGCTATAAATCTTGCCCTGTATTTTATGACACTATAGCTCTATGTCCCATTGTGATATAGATGGTAGTTTTCTATACTTTGTATATACAATAAGAAGGGAGCCAATCTATAGATGATTAAACTACAAGATATTGGAACATTTTCAGAACTACCAGAGCTTGCAATGTATATCTATACTGGCGATATTACAGCTTTGCGAGTTGCGAGGGATAAAGGCTGGAATATTGAAGAAGAGATATGTTTAAGTCAGCATACATCATTAAGCCCATTGGATTTAGCGTTGATTGCACAAAGATTGGATGTAGTAAAATTATTAGTTGGATATGGGGTTAATTTAAATGTGGAAAAAAATCCTTCTTTTTTAAGAGCTGTTCGATATTGTAAAGAAAATATAGTACGTTACCTTGTTGAACAAGGAGCAAAATTAGATGGCTATAACCAAGTGGGATCTGGAGCCTATTCTCAGGCCTACTATGGCAATAAAAGAAATATCCCTCTTATTCATGAACTTGGGCTTGATATAAAGCAGCATGGAGGTCCTGTATTGCGTCAGGCTGTGTCGAATTTTGATAAAAAAACAGTCACTTATTTACTTGATCAAGGAGTAGATATTAATTATCAAAAGCCTGATATGGTCTATCCCTATGAAGCAACACCATTAACAGTTGCAACAAGAATGGGAAATATAGCTATGGTGAACTATTTGATTGAACGAGGTGCAAACGTCACTTTAGCGGAGAAAGATGGTGAGAGAGCTTATACAATTGCTGTACGTATGAAAAATATGGAACTAGCAAATTACTTAAAGGCTTTAGAACCAATAGAACTACATACTATTGAAAACAAAAAAGAGACATTGAAAAAATACAAGTTACCAGATGAATTGATTAATTTTCTGACAGGAGATCGACTACATCTTGAGCTTGCACCAAATGATTATGAAATTCACTTTATCGATTTTTTCAAACTAACTGATACAATTGAGATGAAACTAGGTCATAGAGAGCTCCTCCTTCTTTCCGCAAATATCGACAATTACTCTGATTTGCAAATAGTCTGGAACCCAAAAGGAGAAGGCCATATAGGGTGCTATGATGTGGAGCATGAGGAGTATGCTAATTTATGTAGTTTTAAAGAATTTATTGGTAGACCTGAAATATACCTTATCCGTTTTCTTGAAGGAGAACTATAGCAATGTTTTAAGCTACTGATAAAAATGTGAATCAACTGATTAAATGAGCCTCCCTGCTATTCAACTTAAAAGTCGATGAGAGTAAGCATATTCTTTCTAAGAAATATGCTTACTTTTTATTGCTCTATATTCGAAGAGTTGACAAACAAAAAACAATAGAACGTTTAATATATATGGCACAAAAGAACAACAGTAGGGCTATTAACAGGGCGAAGGGGATGCTGAACATAACAGGAAGTTCTACGCCATACCAAAGGCCCATTTTAATTTGATCCACTCCGAATGTTCGTAAAAAACCAGCGAGTATGGATAAGCCAGCGCTTAAAAGTAATCCAACATAAAGTACAGATAATACCACTAAAGCTAATGAGCAAAAAAAAGTCTTTAGCATTTTTAGAAGGATCATTCTTTTTCCCTCCGTATAATGTGGTGCACCTTTGAACTCGAAGCTATCGAATAATCATCCGTATAGTAAAGTGTCCCAATCACACTATTTTCCCCAACATGGACGACTTCCCCTTCCACAAACTCTGCATTCGTATTAGATAATTGTAGGTGTTTTCCACTAATTGTGTGACAGCGTAATATTTTTTTAAATAACGGAAGAAGGGTTATCCTATCCTTTTCTATTACCACATTTTCAGCCCTTAACCTGTCAATTCCGCTTTCTCCCGATAACTTCAAATGAAAGTGATGAGCGATTATTTCCGCAGCCTTGACTATTCCAATGGCATCAAATTGCTCGCTCTGTAATTTCTCTTCAACCATTAGCTTTCCAGAACTATTGATTTTTTGGATAAAACCATTACGTATTTTAATATTCCCGGCATTTGTAAGTTCTCCGATTTGGCAATAATCCTTTAACTTACACGAGCCAGTACTATTAAATATCTGCGCTGTAACTGGATAATAGAAGGAGCTATGACCATGAGTGGACACTTTTATTAAGTGTACTTCTTGTTGTAACGATACAGCGCCTCGAATGTTTAATTGTTCATAATCAGCATCCAAATGTTTAACGGTGCCATTCGTTTGTGTAAGGGTACGGAGTTTTTGAAACATAAAGTCACCTCATTATAATTTAATTAATATATATTTTAATTATTAAAATATATATTAATTAAATTATATGCTACTTCCATTTGTCAAGAACAAAAGCACAGCTTAAATTAAACAATAAAAAAAGGATTTCAATTTGTTGAAATCCTAAAAAATTTTATTCATTAATTGGTTTACTTCGCGTAAGATGTTGGCCATGTCTATGAGTTTATCCTGAGAAAACTTTAAAAAGATTTCTTGAACCTTCATGTCACCAATATTGGTTAAAGCCATTTTGACCACACGTCGATCATTATTTTCTCTAATTCTTTGTATGAGTTCGAGTTTTTCCAGTTTATCGCACATGGAAGTTACAGCTCCGGGTGTTACACTAAAGAATTCAGCAATTTCTGTTGCCTTCATCCCATTATTTATTTTTAGCTGTAGGAGTAATATTAATTGGTTTTGTGATAACGCTTCTCCTTCAGATAAAAGATCTACAAACATTTTCGACTTCTGCTGTATTTCCAGCATTTCTTTCATAATAATTTCTACATTGTTTAGATTTTCTGGCATATAATCACGTCCACTAAAATATTTAATAATTAAATTATATAGCAATTAAATAAATGCTACCAAGTGTAGAATTACTTTAAGAAATATTTATTTTTTAAAAGTCGTACGCATCCATTCGAAAAATCTCTCTTTTTCTTCGAACTGGGGGTAGTGAGCAGATTGTTCATATGCTATGAATTCTTTTTTCTTCGCGATAATTTGGTCGAAGTACTTTTTAGCGCTATTCGATGATGTTTGATAATCATAATCCCCCATTACAAAATAGAAGGGAAGAGTCAGTGAATTGACTTTCGCAGGAAGTGGGGACTGCAAGACTTCGTTTACTAAGACTTCTTGGGATAGGGATATCCCTTTGCTATATCGAATAATATCTAACAAATTATATTCAGTACTAAAAAGCATCCCTAACATATTTCCATCAAGGTTAGTAATAAGTCTTGTAGCTCCACCGTATTTGCTCACTAAATGACGAGGCGTAAATGTTTTACCACTACTAATTTCCTCCATTAACCTCTGTAAATGTGCAACATCCTCTGTGTTACTCTTAAGCTGAGCCTGTTTGATCGTAAAGTGTAAACTGTCCATCTCACTTTCAACGGTATTACTCATTTGACCAATCCCTACATAGGCCTCATATTTATCAGGAGCTTTAGCAGCTGCTTGTGTGGCAATATAGGTACCGTAGGAATGACCAATTAAGATAATTTTTTCTTTATTTAGATGATTAGCAATATAGTCAGTCAGTGCTAGTAAATCCTCCACAAGCAAATCAGATGAAAGATTTGAGTAGTCCTCAAAAAAATGATAAGACTTCCCACTAGCCCTTTGATCATAATTTACCACTGTAAATTCGGTTTCCAATAAATCTTGATATTTTTTAGCGTAGGGTATTTCAGAGCAACCTGGTCCGCCATGGACAAAGATGATGACAGGATTATTTTTGTTATGGCCCCGTATCATAATTTCATGGTCACTGCCGTTAATTTCTACCTGTTCTAGCGTACTAATGCTGTTCATGTCCTCTATAGATGATGTCCATGTTGGAAATACAAGTGCTAATAATAGTAAGGAGGTCATAATCAAGACAAGATATTTAATGAACTTTTTAATCCTTTTCATACAATACCTACTTTACATGCGTTTCATAAAGCTAGCATGATACATTTTTCTTTTATACACATAAAAATACATACTCAGAGGCCACCAAAGTGTCACAAAAATAGGGTAAATCGCCCATATAACGCTTGGTGAAGAAACAACATTTACTGTAATGAAAAAGATACTAATTAGTATCGTAGCTGTAACGGAGAATGCTACAAAGGTTTTTCGTTGCGCGTGATATAAAGCTAGAGGCCACCATATCACTAAAAAAGCAGGATAAATTGCCCAAGGATATTGAGGAGATACAATCATATTCAATATAGAGTAATAGATGATGGTAGAAGCACATCCAATTAGAGCTGTTTTTAACGTTTTTGCCTTTTCATCTAAGTACATGAGGATTGGCCACCAGATAATTGGATAAATCGCATAGACAAACCATAAATGATCTGGTGCGTAAATATAATTTTCAACTATTAGAAATGTAATAATTAAGGCACTACAAACAATTGAGTATTGTTTATACAATTTTTTAGCCATAAAGAATAACGTAATAGGCCAAAGCAGTAGCAATAAGCATGGATATACAAACCACATTGTTTGAGGAGATGTCGTATAATTAACAACCCCTAAAAAAATCATTGTCATCAAGCTCCCCGCTATAGAAAAGTTAATAAAGTTCCTCATGTTTATTCACCCCATTTCTTACGAGACCACACAAAGTACATCGATAAAGGCCACCAAAGAATGGCGAAAATCGGATAGATTGCCCAAATAGTATGTGGTGTGTAATAAAGATTAATAAAAATAAAAAATGCAATGATTAAGCCACTACCCCAAATTGAAAATTCTAAGTTTAATTTAGCCATGTTTTTCTTTGCTGGTTCTTTAACACCTAACTCTTGCTTTAAGTCTTCGATATCTCCAAATTCTACAATGGCTTTATTAATAGCATCCTCTTGTTCTTTACCTTGGTCCATCAAATAAAATACTTTTTCTTCAAGATTTTCAATGATTTCTTGTTTAACCATTTCCGTTTCGTTAGTTCGAGGAATGTCTTTAAAAAGCTCATCAATATGGTTTTTTATTCTTTTCATTCTAAGCCCTCCATAAATAAATCGATTATTTCCTTTACTTCCGACCATTCATTCACTAGCTCATTTAAATAGGCCTTACCTAATGATGTAATACGGTAATACTTTCTTTTGCCTCCATGTGAGACATCTCCATAATAGGCTTCAATAATTTCTTTTTTTTCGAGACGTTGAAAAACTGCATACAAAGTTGCTTCCTTGATTTGAAACCGATTGTTTGTACGGAGACTTATTTCCTGAGAAATTTCGTAGCCATAACGGTCTTTTTCTGAAATTAACCGTAAAATAATCGAATCCAAATGTCCTCGGATAATATCACTGCGAACCATAAGTCACCTACTTTTTTTATTGCTCTATCTGTCAGAGTAATAGTAGCAAACATTACTCTGTCTGTCAAAGTAATTTATTCCCCTTTTTTTACAATGATGATGAGATTTTCAATAAAAAAACCCATTCACTGAAAAGCCCAA
This sequence comes from Lysinibacillus sp. UBA5994, assembly GCF_002429725.1. NCBI lineage: Bacteria > Bacillati > Bacillota > Bacilli > Caryophanales > Bacillaceae > Lysinibacillus > Lysinibacillus sp. UBA5994. Next base: position 90,363 of record NZ_DJAU01000038.1, read on the forward strand.
AAGGACTATTTCATAGCGAATGGAGTTCGAGTACTCTTTTTACATATACAATGCAGCAAGGAAAATCCCTAAAGACTCCTCGTAAATGTCATCAAACTGGCTGATTGGTAAAGGATTTGTACCACTTCCTAATTCAACAGTGAAGCCTGGTCTACGCCAATCTTGAATAAACCAATCTTTATAACCAGCATAGCTTCCAGCAGATTGAACGGGCTCATAGCCACTTACTCTACTAAATTCATTTACAAGCACCTCTGATTCTGGGGGCTCTAGATTTTCAAAACCCCAATATATGACACGTCCCTGTGTATGAAAGGCTAATACTCTTGAAAAATCACGTTGCTTGGTCAAATCAGCCATTGCAATGGCTTCAGGTTCAGATAGTGGTCTTTCACCACCATAATCTCTTGGCCCTGGTGTTTTTGGATTACGGGCACTTTCAAGCTCCCATTTGGCAGGGAATTGGTCATTCAAATCAATCCCATGAATATTTGCTTTCCAGCCAGAAAAATCAGCGTTATCATTATTCCATGCAATTAGTTGATTTCTTAATGCTTCATCATTTGGTGGGCCTTGTATTACTAAATCAACGCCATCAGGATTTACCATAGGAACGATAGAAAGGAATGTTTGCTGATAAAGAGAAAATGGAGAAATTCCACGAATACTACTTTGATTGGTGAGGGCGAGCAAATAGTCATTTAAAAATGTTAGAATAATAGGTGTAGTAATCCATTCGTTTGCATGGAAGGAGCCATTATAGTGTACACGTTTTGCACCATGACCAATCGACAGCTCAGGTAGCTCCTTCCCTAAAACGGAACTGCCAATGTTTGAGCTATGAAGAAAAGGATATGCATCAAGGAGCTTTCTGAGATCATTTATCATATGGGTATACGTGTAAGTTTGCTTACCTTCAACTAAACGCCATGTGATACGTTGGGGTATGCGAATCATTTGACCGATTTGTAATCGATTTGGATTGAGATCAGGATTAACAAGCAATAGGGCGACTAGGGGGAGGTTTCGGCTCTGGGCAATCTGCCAAAAAGAGTCTCCTTGTTTAATTTGATAGTTGTTGGTCACAAAACCAGGAATACGAACCCGTTGTCCAACTCTTAAAAATTGGGGATTTATATTTTCATTAGAATCTAAAATGAGTTGAAGAGGAATTTTAAATACCTCACTGAAATGCCAAAGTGAATCTCCTGGTCTTACGATAATATCCAAATGTTTTCTCTCCTTAATTAGAAATGGTTCAATATAAAATGTATATGAAAAATACAGAGACTTATTGATACAAAATCAGCAAAATTTCTTTATGATGAATCTAAAATAGGAGAAAATGAGTTATTTTTACATGTATACTAGTAATCATACTAAAGTAAAAGAAAGGTAAAGGTAGGAAAACCAAATGTTAAATAGATTAAAATTGGGTATACGCTCAAAGATTTCATTAGGTTATATCGTAATCATTCTTTGCCTACTTGCGACGGTTGTCATATTAAATAATCAAATTACATCTTTGCAGAAGGAAAGAAATTTTATTATTAAGTACGATTCCAATGTTCTAACTTTAACGAATGAAATTGAAAAATATATATTGGATATGGAATCAAGTCAGCGGGCTTTCATCATTACGGGTAAGCAGAGTTATCTGGAACCCTATGATAATGCAGCTGAAAATTGGAAAATAGATTTTAATGAACTCTATCAACAAATGAAAGATAAACCAGCTCAGCAGGACAAACTTAAAGAGATAGAGGAAACAATTGAACATTGGGTTGCAACGTCAGGCGAACCAACTATTCAATATAAAAAGGATAATAATATAGAAGCATTAAATGATTTTTTTAAAGTGGATAATGGTCGTCAGGATATGGAAAAAATGCGCAAACTATTCGATTCATTCCGTGCCACTGAAAATGCTTATACACAGGCAAAGGCAAATCAGTTAGACAAGCAAAATAGTAAATTAACTAGTGCTTTATTTGGGATCTTAATTTTAGTTTCTACAATAGCCATTGCTATCGCTAGTGGCATTTCCCGTTCAATTGTAAAAACGATAACGGAAGTAACACAAACAATTCAAGAAATAGCAGCTACAAAAGGTGATTTTACAAGAAGAATCCATGTGAATACAAACGATGAAGTGAATGAACTTGCTAATGCAACGAATACGCTTTTAGAGTCCGTCGAAAAGAGGGAATGGCTACAAAGCAATGTAGCTGAAATCGTGACAAATTATCAAGGTATTTCAGCAATTTCAAAATTAGCGGAGACCTTCCTATCAGAAGTAGCACAGAAAACCCAAGCATCCCTTGGCGCATTTTATGTTCGAGAAGTAACAGAGAATCAAGTACAGTTTGTGAAAAAGGCTGCTTTTGCTGACACGGATGCTTGTGTTGGTATGGAGAGTTTCAAAATAGGACAAGGGTTAATCGGTCAATGTGCATTAGAAAAGAGAGTGCTATTCTATGATAATATTCCGAGAGACTATCGTTTAATCAAAACGGGATTAGGTGAAATTAGACCACAAAATATTTTATTGATTCCTGTCATTTTTGAAAATGAAGTTATAGCGGTTGTTGAAATAGCAACAATGGCTAAATTCAGTAAGTTACAGCAAGAATTAGTGAGACAGGTTACTGAAACCTTTGGACTAACAGTTAATAGTGTTTTAGGGCGTATGGAAATTGTACGTTTATTGAATGAATCTAGAGCAATGACAGAGGAATTACAGGTCCAATCAGAGGAGCTTCAAACACAATCAGAGGAATTACAAATGCAGACAGAAGAGCTGACTATGATTAATGAGCAGCTTGAGGAACGCACGAAAGAGGCAGAGTCCAAATCAAGAGAGCTAGAGAAAGCGAAGAAGGAATTAGAAGAAAGTGCAGAGCAGCTTATCCTTAACTCTAATTACAAATCCGAATTTTTAGCGAATATGTCACATGAATTAAGAACACCTTTAAACAGCATATTAATATTATCTGAAATGCTAGCAGAAAATAGCCAACACAACCTAACAGATGAGGAAGCAGAGTTTGCTAAAGTTATTCATTCTTCAGGAGAGGACTTGCTAGCTCTAATCAATGACATATTAGATTTATCTAAAGTGGAGGCCGGGAAGCTTGATATTATTTTTAATGAAGTGAATATGAGCGAAGTACCTGTACAAATTGAACATACCTTTGCACCAGTTGCGAGGAAGAAAAACTTAGCATTCCATATTTCAAAGGCAGATCATGTAGTGGATGTATTCTATACGGATGAGAAGAGATTTCAGCAAATCTTAAAGAATTTATTATCGAATGCCTTTAAATTTACTGAGCAGGGATCTGTCACATTAGACATTAACCAGCTTACACCTCAACAACTAACAAACAATATGCAGGATATAAGTACGGATTGGTTAGAAATTACTGTTTCAGATACAGGAATAGGTATTCCAAAAGACAAACACCAGCTAATTTTTGAATCATTCCAACAAGCAGATGGAGCTACGGTCCGAAAATATGGTGGAACGGGTCTTGGTCTTTCTATTTGTAAGGAATTTGCAAAATTACTTGGTGGATGGATTACATTACAAAGTACTGAAGGACAAGGTAGTAGCTTTACGTTAACGATTCCGAGTCTACCAAATGGAATTGAAGAGGAGCATTGCCAAAAGCTTGCCATGAACGAAGTGGCAGTGACGACGGTGGAAGAGGAACAAATCAAAGAGCAGCCAGTAGCAATGGAAGAAGCCCTTCAACATGAGGTTGAGGTGTTTCAAGGGAAAAATATTTTAATAGTTGATGATGATAACCGTAATATTTATGCGTTGAAAACGGCATTAGAAAAAAGAGGCATGCACATTCTAGTTGCCAAAGATGGGCTAGAATGTTTAGAGGTCTTGCAGGCTAATCTTGATATCGATCTTGTTTTGATGGATATAATGATGCCAAATATGGATGGCTATGAAGCGATGACTATTATTCGTCAGCAAATGAAACGTATCGATTTGCCAATCATTGCATTGACTGCTAAAGCGATGAAAAATGACCGTGATAAATCATTGCAGGCAGGTGCATCTGATTATATTAGTAAGCCATTAAATTTAGATCAATTAATATCAGTTTTAAGAGTATGGTTAGTTTCTAAGGGGAGTTAATGAACATGGAACAACAATTTCAGCCTTTGGAGCAAAATATACAATTAAATAAGCATACAAATTTAGAAATTGATTTGTTACTAGAAGCTATTTATCGTTTATCGGGTTATGATTTTCGGCAATATAATCGTTCATCCATTTCACGCAGAATCTACAATAGGATGGGGATAAATAACATCCCAACGATTTCACGTGTACAAGAAAAGGTCATTCATGATAAAGAATTTTTAGAGCAGATATTAAACGATTTTTCGATAAATGTAACAGAGATGTTCCGCAACCCAAGCTTTTTTAAGGCCTTTCGTGAAACGGTCATCCCTGTTTTACGAGAATATCCAGAAATCCGTATTTGGCATGCAGGCTGTGCAACAGGTGAAGAAGTATATTCTATGGCTATCTTGCTTCAAGAAGAGGGGCTAATAGAGAGATCTGTAATTTATGCAACAGATATGAACGAGCAAGTATTAGAAAAAGCTAAGAAGGGGGCCTTTCCAATTCATAAAATGCAGGCATATACAAAAAACTATATGCTTGCTGGAGGTGCCCATGCTTTTTCAGAATACTATCAAACAGATTATCAATATGCTTACTTTCATCCAACATTATTGAAAAATATTATTTTTGCTCAACATAATTTAGTAACAGATCATTCATTTAATGAATTTCATGTTGTTCTGTGCAGAAATGTTCTTATTTATTTTTCACCTAAGCTTCAGAGCCAGGTACATCAATTATTTTATGAAAGTCTAAGTGACAAAGGTTTTTTATGCTTAGGGGATAAAGAAACATTACGATTTGAAGAGGTTATTTCAAAGTATAAGGAGATTTCTGGAAACGAAAGAATTTATCAAAAAATGTATTAATGAGTAAGAGGCTATCTTTAACGGATAGCCTCTGCTTTTTTATATAGTATTAGTGCTAGCTTGAATCATTAAAACACACATGTCATCAGGCTGATTCTCTTGTTTATCCTTAGGCAAAAGGTTATCGATTAGGCATTGTGAATAATCCCACTTGGAGGATGTTAGCGTTTGCAAATGCTTTTCTGATTCTAATTCACAGGGTCCCATTGCCTCTAATACACCGTCTGTAAATAACACGATTTGAATGTCATGCTCATATTGAATATATTGCTTTTTCACTTTTATTTCATCGAAGAAACCGACTGCACAGCTACCCTGATCTAATGGAATACATGTTTTTTCATCAATTAGTGCATATCCAGGAGGATGGCCAGCATTTATGTACTCGACTGTTTTTTGCTCTGTATCAATGATTAAATAAATCGCTGTAAAATAATAAAGATTATTCTCTTTCCCATCTTGTAATAGCGTCATATAACGATTCAGTTCTTGGATGACAAGCTCAGGTTCCACCAATTGCTTAACCGCCTCTCTTAGAACAGAGGAGATGAACATACAAACCAACGCTGCCGATATACCGTGACCCATCATATCCAATAATATAATGGCATAACGATGATCGTCTATTTTGTACCAATAATACATATCTCCTGCCAAATTAGAGGATGGTAAATAAGAAACTTCAATACGGATGTCCTTCTCATTTAACGGTGGGCTAAGAAGACTCCTTTGTACATGGGTTGCTAAATCTAGTTCATATTGTATTTTCTTTTCATGCTGTGTGTGCCAGTCTAATTCTGCCTTTAAACGTAAGGCAACACGCATTCTGGCAAGCAACTCTGTTTTATTAATTGGTTTAGTAATATAATCTACACCACCAATGTCTAGGGCTTCTGCCAGTTTGTTTTTATCCTCGAGTGCTGTAACAAAAATGATTTGAATATCTTTTAATCTCTCATTTTGCTTAATGCGTTTGCAGGCCTCAATACCATCTACTTCCGGCATCATAATATCTAACAAAATTAAATCTACTGAATTTCCTGTCGGATTGGGTGCATCTAATTGTAAATAATCAAATAGCTCATAAGCAGATGAAAGAGAAACACAGTTATCATAACCTGCATTTTTTAGTATTTTCTCAATGACAAATAAATTGACTTGATTGTCATCTACTAGAAGAATGGTCATAGTACTTTCCCCTTACTCTGATTGAATTGTGCAGATTATTTTTCACATATATAAAATACTTTCAACTTTATCATTATACAAAACATCAGAGAATAAAGGTATTTTGGCGATTTGAATGTATGGTTTACTAGGTATATGAAGAAGAAGGGCGTTATATTTTCGCTTTTTTAAATCCTTGGTAGATATCAAATGCATTTGCTAAAACAGCAATAATCATACTGACAAGTAGTATTTTATCAATAGTGAAGGCAACTTTAGCTGAGGTTGTTTCTGTAATAGCCGCAATATAAGGGATAGAGGCGCTGTGAATAAAATCTTGGTGTATCGCTATTAAAATAAACACAATTGTTCCTACACTTTGAAGTAGTGCATTAGTGATGGCGATAGGCATTGTCCACTGTCCTGCACGCCATTTTAATAAGGTTAAAGTTAGACTTAGGATAATACATAGTAAGACCATGGGAACAAACGATTGTAAAGTATTTTGATTAAAGATAGGCATAACAAATTTCAAGCTGCCGTTGTCATTCGTTGTATAAATACCTAAAAGACGATAGGCATTCCAGTAAACAAAAGAAAAAATAAGTATTCCTAAAAGGCTAAAAATCGTATCACTTATAGGAATGATTTTATCTTTGGGAATCTTTTTAATTTGTATTAAATCATCAGGTGACCATGGCTTGGTATCTCTCAGAAAAGGGATCGAAAGCTTTTCAGCCCCAGAACGGTCCTTAATGATAAAAATAACCGTAACCCAAAACAAAACGTGAAATAACACAGCAATAATTGCAACAATCATCCCTACAAATGCTGTAATAATGGTTGTGAGAAGTGCTTCTTCTCCAGAATAGAGAACCATCTTCTCTATTATTTGAACAATGATCGTAATAAGAATTGCCCAAGGAATAATTAGCTTGATGGTTCTTGTATATTGTTCAAAATTCTTTGGACCAATTAAAAAGTGGGGAGTATCCTGATAGCGTGCAGCAACTTCTGAAGGGCTTCCAAGCTTCTTAATTACTTCCTTCACCTCAGATTCTGTATATTGCTCTGGCAACATATCCTCAATAGTAGCCTTTAGTTCAACCTTGATTATCTCACGTTTATTTTTATGTAGCCTTTTAGTCACTTCGTGAATATATGAATCAATTAAAGTCATACATTTTCCTCCTTTAATCATTTTCAGTACTCATTAATTAGTCGTGGTAATATATGTTATTATGGGGTATAAAAATTAATATGAAAAATTCGTGAACAACATGCAACAATTTGAAAATGGAGGGGACATGATGAGGGTTGTAGAGAAATTATTAAAAGAGCAAGATTTTGTAGCCTTTGTGAATATCGTTGTAGGAGCGTATCCAGGAAGATTGAATGGAACACAAATAACAAAAGAACAGCTGAAAAAGCTCTTTATGCAAAATCAGAGCAATGATGAATCTCTTCATTATTATGGACTTTGGGAAAATGACAAACTCATTGGTGGTATGCGACTACATGACTTTCAAATGAATCTGTTCTCTAAAATGCTACCAATTGGTGGGGTAGGACTTGTTGCAGTTGATTTATTACATAAAAAAGAGAAGGCTGCAAAAGAATTAATCCAACATTTCTTTAACATCTTTTTAGAAAAAAATATTCATTTTTTGGCCTTGTATCCGTTTAGACCAGATTTTTATAAAAAAATGGGTTTTGGCTATGGACCGAAAATCTATCAATACTTGGTAGAGCCTTCAACAAAAAGCACCTTAAATATTTGACAGTTGAAGATCAACAACAGCTAGTAGATTGCTACAACAGGGTAGTAGCAAAAAAACATGGGATGTTTCATAAAACACAATCGGAACTATCTTTTATTTTTAATAATCCAGATAACTATGTGATTGCAATGGAACAGGAAGGTACAGTTCAGGGCTATATTGCCTTTTCTTTTAATAAACAAAGCGATAGTAATTTTATGCTAAATAATTTGGTCATTAAGGAGTGGATCTATGAAACTCCGGAGGCTTTGCTAGAGCTTAGTACATTTTTAAACAGTCAAGCAGATCAAGTAAACCGAATCGAATGGAATACACAAGAAGAAAATGTCCATTTCTTTTTAGAGGATGTAAGAAATGGCACAAATCATTTAATTCCAAGTGTCTATCACGCAAGTGCCGTGTCAGGAATTGGTCTAATGTACCGTATAATTAATGTGAAGGGCTTTTTTGATGAGCTACTAACACGCAATTTTAACGGTGTCACTTTGACCTTTAAATTGAATGTTATGGATTCGTTACTGGCAAAAAATAATCAGCAACTTATTGTTGAGGCTGTTAACGGTACAATTAAAATGCTAGAAAGTGATAGCTATGATGTTGAAGTAACGATAGATGTAGCTGAGCTTTCATCACTAGTAATGGGCGTAGTAACGGTCCAAGAGCTATTTATGCTGAGTCGAATACAGATTAGTGATAATCAGTATTTACAGGCTTTACAGCAATTCTTCTATGTGTTTGAAAAGCCCACATGTATATCTGCATTTTAGAATGGGCGTGAGGGCTTTTAATCTTTTTTAATGAGAATGGAAGAACGTGTTGGCCTTTCAAGTGGCGTTATATTAATAATAAAGTAGCTTATGATTAGTATGAGGATAATTAATGAATAAATTAACGTATTTAGAGGATGATCATGCTCCACAATAATTAGTCGAATCATTGCTGTGATACCTATATAGATAAAATAGCGAAGTGGAAAATGGTAATCCTCCTTAAAATATTTAATGATCATTGTGATGAATTCGAAATATAAAAAGAAAATAAGAATATTGGCAAGGAATAGTTTATAATCACCATCTTCCTTAGCGAATAGTAATATTTTAAGAAATTCAATTAGCTCCTTAAATAATAAAAAGCAGAGAATCAGTGCTAATAGTACAAGGCAAACATTGAGAAAGAGCTGTAGAGATTTTGGCACAGCTTTAATGAGCTGTAAATAAGTCGTATTTTTTTGATTCATCCAATTCCTCCAATCGGTTTTGTAAATACATCATCATATGGTCGAGTAGTAGTGTATTATGATATAAATATAACAATTTGTCGTAAATCTTTTCTTAGTATTTTGTAAAGTTTTGGTATATTTTAATGAAAGAAAGTTTTCAAAATAATTTAGTGGTATGCTAAAATAGATGTGCATGAATATAAAATATAAAAGGGGTTTTTAAAATGGCAAAATCTGCAAAAACTGATGCGAAAATTACACCAGAACGTTTAGAAGAAGCGTTAAATGTTCGTGATCGACTTATTATCGAGCTACTGGTACAAGTACTTGATGAAAAGCTAGTAATTGAGCGTCCTGTATTACGTGAACGTCTAGGGAACCTTGTAGATCTTGCAGATCACGATGCAGAGCTTAAGGAAACAATCCACGCAGTAATTAACAAACTATAATGTAAAAGAGGAATGCTACGGATATGCGTAGCATTCTTTTTTATATAGTATTTTATCATGTAAAGCGTTCTACCAAGTCGTACATGCGCTCTGCCTCTGTATGAAGCTCCATAGAGGAGTGCATGATAGATGTCACTGCTGACTTTTGTTCGTCAATAGAAGCGTTAATTTGTTCGGTAGCTGCGGCAGATTGTGTAGCGACACTTGCTATTTCATTGATGGCGTTCATCACGACTATTCGATTTTCCGCCATGTCATTCATTCCTTTGTCTAAAGAAACAAGGTGCTTTGTAATGCCATGAATGGAGTCTGCTAGAAAAGTAAAGGCTCCCTTTACTTCCGTAATCGACATGGCCTGATTTTGTGACAGTTGGAGCGTGTGTATCATTTTTGAATCTGAATTAGCGGTATCGACCTCAATACGCTGTAATAGGTTTCTAACCCGATTAGTAGCTTCATTCGTATCCTCAGATAAATGACGGACTTCCTCAGCTACGACAGCAAACCCTTTGCCATGTTCACCTGCACGGGCTGCTTCAATACTTGCATTTAGCGCTAATAGATTTGTTTGTTCAGAAATGGATGTAATTGTTTGTACGACTTGATGAATTTCTTTCATTTGGCTTGTCAAACTTGAGAAAGTTGTTCTTAATTCCTCAATCACTTGCGTAAACTCACTTGAATTTTGAAGTAATACATCTACTTTTTGTCTACCGTTTTCTTGTGATTGATTAATGATATTCATATTTTCTGTAATCTCACTATATTTATCTGTAGCATTTGAGATAAGTGAGGACAGTGTTTCTACTTTACTAATGGCCATTTCTGCTTCCTCAGCTTGTACTACAGCTCCCTTAGATATATCATTGATGGCTTGATGAATTTCATCAGCAGAAGCAGTCGTCTCCTCAGTAATAGCACTCAGCATTTCTGAAGAAACGCGCATTTGGGACGCACTATCTTTTGTATTGTTGACCATTTCGTGTAAGCTATGTTTCATATTATTCACGTTACTAGCTAGTATACCTAGTTCATCTTCTGTAGTAACAGGTATGTCATCACCAGTTAGCTTGCCTTTAGCAATATCAGATGTAATGACCATAATTTTTCGTATATAGGTTGTCATTCGTCCAGAGAAGAACCAGAAGAGTGATACACCAATAATCGTTGCAAGGATGGTCATGCCTAGTGTGTAGTATAAAACGTTATTCGTACCTGCATTAAAGTCCATTTCGTATGTACCAGCTGCTATAATCCAGCCCCAATGCTTGTCCTTTTCTACATACGTTATCTTAGGCGCAACGATTTCAGGATTTGAGGGAAGGGCCCAATCATAACGTACATATCCTCCTCCAGCATTTGCTGCTTCAATCATTTCTCGTACAAAATAGCGCCCATCCTCTGTTTGTAAATCTGAAATATTTTGTCCTTCTAGGGATGGATGAGTTTCAACCATACCACTATCTTGGAAAGCATAGAAATAAAAATTATCACCATATTTAACAGGATTATCAATGGATCTTTTGTTATCTTCAATTTTATTACCAACGATCTGTGTTCTAGCACTTTCCTGAGCTTCTTCTAGCGTTAATTTCCCATTTTGAACTTGAGTATCTAACTGTGCAATTAGTTCAAGTATGCCAAGTGTGCCATTTTTAAGACTATCTCGACCTACCTGATCGAGTTCTCCTTTCACCACCATATAATTGACGGTTCCAACTAGTCCTGTTGATAGTAGAATAACTATAATAGCAAGACTAACAAGTTTATTACGTACTGACTTCATAAGATACAACCCCCGTTCCTTCATTCCTTCAATATAGTTCTATTATAATATATAATTTTTTAATAAAATAGAAAATTCTGAAAATAAATACGGTATTTTAAGTGAAATAGGTCCAAAAAAATCACCCCAATCAAGAGTAAAAAACAGCTCTTAATTGGGGTGATGTTGAAGCTTAATATAGCAGGTTTACATCGATTAATACACTTTATCTCCATTGAAAATAGAGTTCTTTACGATTACATAATCAACATTGCGAATAGCCTCTAGCTTTGTGCCACCAGCATATGAAATAGATGACTGTAAATCTTGTTGCATCTCGATTAACGTATCTTTGATGCTACCTTTATGTTCAACGTACATTTTCTTACCTTCGACGTTTTTACGTTCACCTTTTTGGAATTCAGAAGCAGAGCCGAAGTATTCCTTCACTGTTCTACCCTCGATTTCGATTGTTTCACCAGGTGACTCTTCATGACCAGCGAATAATGAACCGATCATTACCATTGAAGCACCAAAACGTACAGATTTAGCGATATCTCCATGTGTACGAATGCCACCATCAGCAATAATTGGTTTTGTAGCAGCCTTTGCACACCAACGTAGTGCAGCTAGTTGCCAGCCGCCAGTACCAAAACCTGTTTTGATTTTAGTAATACATACTTTACCTGGTCCAATCCCAACTTTTGTTGCATCTGCACCAGCATTTTCAAGCTCGCGCACCGCTTCAGGTGTTCCTACATTACCTGCGATGACAAAGCTTTTTGGTAAATGCTTTTTAATATGCTGAATCATACGAATAACAGCATTTGAATGACCATGTGCAATATCAATTGTAATAAAATCAGGTACCAAATTAGCAGCTGCTAATTCTTCAATAAATGTATATTCCTCTTCTTTTACACCAACGCTAATAGAAGCAATTAAGCCATTTCCTTGCATTTCTAGAATAAAGTTTCGACGAGTTTCTGGTTGGAAACGGTGCATGATGTAAAAGTAACCGTTTTCAGCAAGTTTCTTTGCAAGATTTTCATCGATAATTGTTTGCATATTTGCAGGTACTACTGGAAGTTTAAAAGTGTGACCACCTAAAGTAACAGAAGTATCACATTCTGAACGACTTTCTACAATACATTTTGCGGGAATTAGTTGAATATCCTCATAGTCAAATACGTTATCCATTATATACACTCCTAAAATACGAATATTTTTTAAGATTTAATTTAAATTGTTCGCCATTTGGTAATTTACATGATTTTTGAGTAAATGTCAAAGCTTTTGTGAAAATAAATAAAAAATTTAAAAAGAAAGGAGACAACTTACTTTGAAGATGAAATATTCTAGTTATAATTTGTGTTATGTTTTGTAATCCATGTACAATAGAATTGTTTCAAAAAATGACAAAGGAGTGTTGAAAATGGCAGTAGAGGTTTATTTGAATTTTAATGGAAATTGTCGAGAGGCAGTTGCGTTTTACGAAGACGTTTTTAATACGGACAAGGCTGAAATTATGACGTTTGGAGAGACACCACAAAATCCAGACTATCCATTACCAGAAGAAGCAAAAGATCTTGTCATGCATACACGACTTATTGTATTCGGTAGTAGAATTATGTTCTCAGATACATTTCCAGGCATGCCATTTTCCACAGGGAATAATGTCACATTAGCTGTTGTATCCGATGATGAAGAGCAAATGCGTCAAGCATTTGATAAGCTTAAAGAAGGTGGTAACGTGAGAATGGAGCTTCAAGAAACATTTTGGAGCAAATGTTACGGCTCACTTACAGACAAATTTGGCGTTGAATGGCAATTTAGCCATGAGGTAAATGAATAATTAAATAACAAGATAAAAGCACGATGATAGGGCTAAACCAAGTATCATCGTGCTTTCTTATTTAGTAATTAAAACGATCTACATAGCCTTGTAATTCATCTGCCATATCAAGCAATGTTTTAGCAGAAGAGGCGATTTCCTGCATGGAAGATAATGTTTGTTCCGTTGAAGCGGCAACCTCTTCAGATGCAGCTGCGTTTAGTTTTGCATGATCTGACAGTTCAATAGCAGTAGCGGATACCTCCTCTACAACGGCAGACATTTCTTGTGCTGAAGCTGATATATCCTCCATTTTAGGAGCAATTTCTCGAAGACTTCCAACGATACTTGTAAATTTCTTTTTCGTATCCTCGGATAGCTGTAAACCTTCTTGAACGTCTGCAGAAGCTTTCGTCATAGTTTGTACAGATTTAGCAGTATCTTGTTGTATGCCAGTAATCAGAGTAGAAATTTGCTCTGCTGATTGATGAGATTGCTCCGCTAATTTACGTACTTCATCTGCTACAACTGCAAAGCCTTTACCGTGTTCACCTGCTCGTGCTGCTTCAATAGCAGCATTAAGAGCAAGAAGGTTTGTTTGGTCTGAAATAGCACTAATAATTTCTATAATGGAGCCAATTTCTTTTGTACGATCAAATAGGGATTTAATCATCGTATCGGATTGAGCCACAGAATCATGAATGGATACCATTTGATTAACAGTGTGCTCAACAGATTGACTACCTTCTTCTGCTAATTGGATGGCCTGGCTGGATAGGTCTGAAACTTGTAGGGCACTATCTGCTACCTCTACAACACCTTTTGCAATCTCCTCAATAGAAACAGCATTTTGATCGATTCCTGTTGTTTGTTTTTCCGTACTAATCGCTACCTGTTGCATAGCCTCTGTCACTTGCTCAGATGTAGCGATATTTTGCTCAGCATTCGCTGAAAGGCCTTGTGCCGAGGTTTGAACATGTTGTGAGCTTTGATCAACATTGCGGATCAGTCTTTTTAAGCTAACTTTCATTGAGACAAATGCTTCAGCAAGCTGTCCTATTTCATCTTTGGTATGAATATCAATAAACTCTGTCAAATCACCTTCACTAATTTTAAGAGCACTTTGCTGTAGTTGTTTAATTGGGTTAACAATAGATTTAATCATTGAGAGCATAAAGATAATACCAACAATAATAGAAATACCAATAATAAGTAATGTAATAGTAAAGGTTGAGGTAGCAGCGTTAGTAGCCTCTGCAATGAACATTGTACCAATTATCTTCCAGCCTGTGATTTCATTTGTTTCAAAGCGTAAATGACGGTCACCTTCAGTAATAATACCTTCCTGCTTTTCGTAAACTTTTGAAATATAATCTTCTGTTGCCTCTGTGCCGCTTTCCTTATCTTTTTGAGCAATATATAACTTATTATTATCTAACAGAGAGGCAAAGCCCGTTTCTCCAATACGTGTTTGATCTGTCAGTGCACTTAGAAGAGAGATATTTAAATCTAAGGCAATTACGCCAGAATCATCAGGAAGAGCTTGCATAACTGTTACAACGATGTTATTTGTTGATTTTGAGATATATGGAGAAGTGATGGATACATGCCCTTTATTATCAATGGCTTCTATATACCAAGGACGTTTACGAGGATCATAATCACTTGCATAGTCATGGACAGGTTCATCAATGATTCGCCCATCAGCAGTCCCTATATATACTAGCTCCACTTCTGGGTGTGTATTTACATATTCCTGAAAAAGCCCTTTTAATTCAGCTTTTTTATCATCTTGTAAATAAGACTGATTTATTTTCTTGGCAAAATATTCGATGTCATGAACTCTAGGAGCAATTGTATTGGTAATATTACTATTAAGCATACGCACACTTTCCTTGGCGCTTGCTTGCTGCTCTTCGAGTATTTGATTTTTGGTACTTTTAAAGGAGGTATACCCGATTAAAAGTGCGGGAATGAGAAGTATGACTAAAAATGCAAAGATGAGTTTCTTTCTTAAACTAATTCGTTTCATATAGTATTCCTCCTTAAACGACATTATTGAAGTGTAATAGAATTAACTACGAGATGGGTTATATTACACTAGTAGACTCCTAAGTCGTTCAAATGTTTAATCTGATTCTAAGAGGAAAATGAATAATAATCAACACAATTTTCTGAAAAATCTGGAAAATAAAGTTATGCAACGCTATTATTTGTAGAAAAATATCTTATTTTGTAATTTCCTATCTTTTTGGAATAGAAAAAATCTGAGTTCAATACTATCGTGAACTCAGATCTAGCAGTTAAATAATTAATATTTAAAACGATTAACATAACCCTGCAATTCATCCGCCATATCAAGTAGGGTTTTGGCAGACGAAGCCATATCTTGCATAGAAGATAAAGTTTGTTCCGTGGAAGCAGCAACTTCTTCTGTAGCAGCAGCATTTAATTTTGCGTGATCGGAAAGTTCAATAGCAGTCGCTGAAACTTCTTCTACAACGGCAGACATTTCTTGAGCAGATGCTGAAATATCCTCCATTTTCGGCGCGATGTTTCGAAGACTTTCAATAATGCTCGCGAATTTTCTGCTTGTTTCTTCTGTCAATTGTAAGCCCTCTTGAACATCTGTCGACGCTTTGACCATTGTCTCTACAGATTTTGCCGTATCTTGCTGAATAGTAGTTATAAGCGCAGAAATTTGCTCTGCTGATTGATGAGATTGCTCTGCTAATTTGCGTACTTCATCTGCCACTACCGCGAAGCCTTTGCCATGTTCTCCTGCTCTAGCAGCTTCTATAGCTGCATTAAGCGCTAGTAAATTCGTTTGATCTGATATAGCACTAATCATTTCTAAAATGGACCCAATTTCTTTCGTGCGATCATACAATGCTTTAATCATTGTATCTGATTGCGTTACAGAATTATGGATAGAATTCATTTGCTGTACCGTTTGTTTGACAGATTGTCCACCTTCTTCTGCCAATTGGATAGCATGACTAGATAGGTCAGAAACCTGCATGGAACTGTCTGCCACTTCAACAACGCCTTTAGCAATTTCTTCAACTGAAATGGCATTCTGATCAATACCTGTTGTTTGTTTTTCTGTACTAATTGCCATTTGGTGCATGGCATCGGCAACTTGCTCTGAGGCAGCGATGTTTTGTTCTGCATTAGCAGATAAATTTTGAGCGGCTGTTTGGACATGTTGTGAGCTTTGATCAACATTTCGAATTAATTTTTTTAAGCTCACCTTCATAGAGATAAAGGCTTCTCCAAGCTGACCTATTTCATCTTTAGAATGGATTTCAATAAACTCCGTTAAATTACCGTCACTAATTTTTAATGCGCTTTGCTTCAATTGATTAATTGGGTTAACAATAGACTTTATCATAAAGAGCATGAAAATAACGCCAACGAGAATGGAAACAATAATGATAATTAAATTTATATTCAATGTGGATGCTGCAGCTTTTGCAGCTTCCGCAGTAAACATTGTACCAATTACTTTCCAACCCGTTAACTCATTCGTAACAAATTGTAAGTGACGGTCTTTTTCAATGATAGTACCGCTTTCCTGCTCATAAATTTTTGTTATGTAGCTTTCCGTTGCCTCTGTACCACTTTCTTTATCTGGCTGAGCAATGTAAATTTTATTGTTATCTAAAAGAGAAGCGAAGCCCGTTTCTCCAATACGAATATTATTCGTAATGTCACTTAATGTAGAAATATTTAGATCTAATCCTAATACGCCAGAACCATCCGGTAATGCCTGAGTAATTGTGATGACAATGTCACCTGTAGATTGTGTAACATATGGTGCAGTAATTGAGGTCTTCCCATTATTAGCTAAAGCCTGCTTATACCAAGGTCTTGTCCGAGGGTCGAAGCCATCAGGATACTCTTGAACAGGCTGATCAAACAGTTTGCCTTCAGCAGTTCCAATATATATCAGATCTACTTCAGGGTGCATGTTGACATATTCACTTAATAATGACTTCAGTTCTAAAATGCTCTCATCTTGAAAGTAAGTTTCACTAAATTTCTGTGAAAAATATTGTACATCTTTCAATTTAGGTTCAATCATGTTTGTAATATTGGAATTTAGAATGCGTACACTTTCAGTCGCACTTGCGCGTTGCTCCTCTGAAATTTGTTGTTCAGCACTTTGGTAAGATACTATTCCAATCAAGAGTGTTGGGATGAGAAGCATGGCTAAAAACGAAAAAATAAGCTTTTTTCTTAAACTTAGTTGTTTCAATTGTATTATCCTCACATAATATTTTATTCTATACTTTTCCCTTAAAGGTAAATAATACTCATTCTATCAGAAATAAAATAAAAGTTAAGTACTTTGAATTAATTATTTCTTAGTAATGTATATCATTATCAATTGTTTGAAATTTCCTTAAATTGATGGCGTTAGAAGCTATATAAAGCTGCTTTTTGATGTATACTAATGCTCAAAAGAGGAGGGAATGAAGTCATGATTCATCAAATAGGACAAGTAATGTTATATGTTAATGATCAAGATGCAATTGTTAAGTTTTGGACAGAAAAAGTGGGGTTTGTGGTCATTTCTGAACAGGAAGAGGCAGGCATGCGCTGGATTGAAATTGCACCAACTGAGGAAGCTCAAACATCCTTTGTGCTTCATAACAAAGAAATTATTGCTAAAATGCAACCTGATCTAAATTTAGGAACACCTTCTATTATGTTTTACGCTGATAAAATCGAAGAGATGTACCAAGATTTTCAGGCAAAGGGCGTAAAAGTAGGAGATCTAGTCATGATGCCAATGGGTAGGGTTTTTAACTTTGCTGACCCTGAAAATAACTACTTTGCCTTGGTTGAAAAGAAAAAATAAATAACGGAATCTGCTTGTTTTTTGTTAGAGTTAAGTAAAAATGAGCAGATTCCTGTTTTAGATTATTTAATAGCTAGATTTGTCGTCTATGATAAATCCTCACCAAAAATACCAACCGTTTGCCGATCTATTACAAATTCATGGCCATTCCATTTTAAAATATTTTCTACATAGCCTAATCCATCAGCATGATATCTACCTGCAATTTCTTGATATCCTAAAATTTCATACGTTCCATCTCGGTCGTAATCAACAGGATATAGTCCTCCAAAAGGATCTACCCAACCTTCAATCGGTTGCTTCAAGGTGCCATCTGGATTATAAATTTCAGCTAAGTAGTCGGTTCCTTTATACTGTAAATCAATTGTGTATTTATTAGCAGGATTAAAACTCTGAACAACAGCCTTATAATGATCTACATAATTGACCTTATATTTAAGTTTATTATTAAAAGACTCTGCATCAAAGATGGAACGAACTTGATTGTTGATGGAGGAAAAAATCTCACCATTTACAATTCCGCCGCTACCTCCTGTATCAGACACAACCAGAATATCCTCAATATGATTACCAGTAAAATCGCCCAAGAAAATAGTCGGATTATAGCCCATATTTTGTTTCAATGGAAGTTGCTCCATTTGTCTTGTTTGACCATAAAAAATAGACAGTGTTAGATTTCTCCAGAAAGGACTATCAGGCTGTTTAGTGCCCATTAAAAAAATGGTTTCAAAAAAACCATCCCCGTTAATATCTCCAAACTTAGTTTGAATAACTTGTGGAGCCGAATGGGTTATGATTCCACCGTTTAGTGGCGAATTTAAATTATTGGTCATATATGCACCTCTTTCATTAGTCTTAGCATATGTTGTAAGAAAAGCTTGGTGCATAAATCAAAGGTAAAAGTTGAAACTTTGTAATACATATTAAACTTACAAAAAAACTTGAATTTCACCCATTGACATTTTCTAATGCGAAAAGTATTATAAGTGTCAACGAATCAGAAAATTCAGTACCAAATAGTATCTCACTACATTCATGTAGCAAGAGATTTTTTTTCATTATCAATCCTTAGTAAATTTATACGATTTATATATATTGGGAAGAAGGAGATTCATTTGAAGAATTTATTTGTAAAGACAGAGCGACAACGATATTGGCTAGATCAACTAGCTGCTATAGCTGAGCCAATCAAGGCAGAGGCTGTTGAGGTAGATGAGCAATCTCGTTTTCCGTTCGAAGCTCATCGATTACTTTTACAAATTCGCTATCCTCAACTTACTTTACCGAAACAATATGGCGGAGAAGGGTTATCTGTTTATGATATGGTGCTTGTACAAGAGACGCTAGCAAGCTATGACGAAAATGCCTCTCTTTCCCTTGGATGGACATTAGGTGTTGTTGGGGAAATTTATGAAACTAAACTATGGACTGATGATCTATTAATAGCTTTTTCTGAAGAAATAAAGAGAGGGGCCATGATTAATAGAGCTGTTAGTGAGGCTGCAACAGGTAGCCCAACGCGAGGAGGGCGGCCAGGGACAAATGCCATTTCTACTAAAGGTGGCTGGCTAATAAATGGGCGCAAGATTTTTACGACTGCATCTCCAGTGCTCGATTATTTCCTTACCTCCGCTTGGATTGAAGAAAAGCAGCAAGTTGGCTTCTTCCTCATTCATAAGGATGCAGCAGGTCTATCCATTGAGGAGAATTGGGAGATGTCTGCAATGCGAGGCACAAGCAGCCACGACCTTGTGTTAAAGGATGTGCTTGTTGCAACAGAGTATTTAGTAGAGTTACCAAGTCATCCGAGTGGTGGCAAAATAAATGGCTGGATACTCCATATCCCAGCAACTTACTTAGGTATTGCACAAGCAGCCCGTGATTATGCTATTCATTTTGCTAATCACCATCAACCGAATAGCCTGAATGCGCCAATTAGTACGTTGCCAAACGTACAACAGCTTTTAGGGGATATTGAATTAAAGCTCCATCAAGCACGTTTTGTCTTATACGGAGTGGCTGAGGCTTACGATGATCCTGCTAGACGTGGACTAATAACAAATGAAATGGCTGTTGCTAAACACACAGTAACAAACATGGCAATAGATATAGTCGATAAAGCGATGCGTGTAGTAGGGGCGAAAAGCTTACAACTATCCAATCCATTACAGCGTTTTTACCGCAATGTTCGTGCAGGGCTTCATAATCCACCGATGGATGATATGACGATAATTAAATTAGCGACTGCCGCTATTGAACAGCAGAAATTATATGAAAATCAATCATTAAATCATGTGAACAATAAGGAGAAATGACATATGAAGAAGAATAAGATTTTTCAATTTGCTGCAATTGGTTTGGCCTCTATAGCATTATTAGCAGGTTGTAATTCAGGAGAGTCTGCAGATAAAGATTCTGGTGATGGTGAAAAGGTACGTACAGTAAAAGTAGCCTACGATCAAGCGTCAAAGCCTATTAGTTACATTGACGATAATGGAAATCCAACTGGTTATGATGTAGAAGTAATGAAATTAGTAGATGAATTGCTACCTGACTATCAATTTGAGTATGTAGGTACAACAAGTGATGATTTATTAATTGGTGTGGAGCAAGGGAAATATCAAGTAGGGGTTAAAAACGCATTCTTTACTCAGGAACGAACAGAGAAATTTATTTTCCCGAAGGAATTCTTAGGTTTAAGTAGCGCAGGTTTAGTTTTGCGTAAAGAGGATGAAGGCGTGAAAACATTAGCGGATTTTGCGAAAAAGGGCTATTCTTTAGCACCGATTGCTGCAAATAATGCTCAATATACAATTATCGATGAGTATAATACGGCAAATCCAGATAATAAAGTAAAACTTGAGGCCGGTGACGCCTTTACTGTCGATGTAGTGCAGTGGGTAAATGAAGGCCGTGTTGATGGTGGTGTCATGATTGAAGGCCCATTTAAACAACAAGTACTTGCAGAAGATGGACCATATTATAACCTAAAAGATGACGTTGTCTATAACGAATTTGCTGTTATAAAAACATGGCCACTGTTCAATAAAAAAGAGCAGGAATTTGCTGACGCTTATGATAAAGCAATAGCACAGGTTAAAGAACAAAAGAAAACAAATGAATTAAGTACAAAATTCTATGGCCGTGATTTATTTGAAGTACTGGAAAACGTAAATCGTTAGTTTAAAACGGAACGAATAGTAAGGCTGTTGAGTCAGTAATGCTCAGCAGTCTTTATTCATAAAAACAAAAGTTGGTGAGGAAATGGATAAATATTTTGACGCAACCTACATTTGGAACGCAATCCCAGTGTTATTGCCATTTTTAAAAATTACGTTCTTAGTTGCAGGGTCCTCCATTATCTTAGGTACCCTATTCGGCTTATTGCTGGCGGCTGCTAAGCTATCTTCAGTCAAGTGGCTAACTAAATTCGCTAATCTGTATACAACGATTATGCGTTGTACACCCTCCATTGTTTTGTTATTTCTTGTCTACTATGGCGTCCCAGCATTAGCGGAAAATGTTGGTCTTAATCTCCATTCAATTGAAACGGCCATATTTGTTGTCGTAACATTCACCTTACAATTCACGGCAATAATGTCTGAGGTGATACGGTCTGCCTACTTAGCCATTCCAAAAGGGCAGTTTGAAGCAGCCGTTAGTGTCGGGCTAACACCATTCCAAGCCTACCGTCGAATTATTTTTCCGCAGGCGCTGGTCGTCGCTTTACCGAACTTTGGCAATGGCATGATCGCTTTATTACAGGAAGGTGCACTTGCTTATACAATTGGTCTAATTGATATTGTAGGTAAGGCAAATCTAATTATTGCAAGTAACATCAATGCTCATGCCTTAGAAATTTATATTGCATTGGCTATTATCTATTGGGTGTTATCTATTATTATAGAGAAAATATTTACTATATTAGAAAAGGTATTTGGCAAGGGTAAGAAGACCCTAGAAACAACTTAAGGAGGCGTGAGGGTGAATTATCAATTTTTACTTGAAACATTTTTCGTAGCTTTGTCTGGTGTTCCTATAGCGCTCCTAGTCACAGTTGTTGCTTTGGTAATAGCTTTGCCACTGGGGTTTTTATTAGCACTAACTAGGATCAATAAAATTCCAGTTATTCATCACCTAGCGAAGATTTATGTTTCTTTTGTTCGAGGAACGCCGATTATTATACAAATTTTTATTATCTATAGCAGTATACCTTTAATGTTAAAAATTATTTTTGAAAAATATCATATTGCGTATGATATTTATAAAATCAATCCAATTTGGTATGCGTTTATTGTATTTGCATTCAGCTCAACAGCCATTTTGATTGAGGTCTTTCGATCGGCGTTAAGTACCATTGAAAAGGGGCAACTAGAGGCTGCACACTCAGTAGGTTTGTCAACATTCCAAGCATATACTCGCATCATCATTCCACAGGCATTAGTAGTGGCATTGCCGAATATTTGCACAGCTACAGTTAATCTTATTAAAGCTACATCGCTAGGCTACGCAATGTCGCTTCCTGAAATTACACTGAAGGCAAAAGTAGCGGCAAACGTTGGCTACAATTATGTAGAGGCCTATTTGGATATCTTTATTGTGTACTTAATTTTATGTAGTACGGTTGAATACTTGTTTAAGCGTTATGAGAAATATTTAAGCAAATACAAAATGGCAAATGTCTAAGGGGTGAATTAGCATGTTAGAAATTAAAAATATTCATAAATCATTTGGTGGCAATGAAATCTTAAAGGGTGTTGATTTAGCCATTGATAAAGGGGACGTTGTTGTTATTTTAGGTCCCAGTGGTTCAGGAAAAACAACATTATTGCGTTGTATCAATTTTTTAGAGAAGGCTGATCAAGGCCATGCGACATTTGGAGATATTCAGGTTGATTTTCAACATGTAAAGAAAAAAGACGTGCACGCAATTCGCCAGCGTGTCGCATTTGTCTTTCAAAACTATAATCTATTCACTAATAAAACAGCATTAGAAAATGTAACGGAAGGATTAATCATTGGACGTAAAATTCCTAAAGCACAGGCTGTGGAAATTGGTAAAAAGGCACTTGATAAAGTAGGTTTATCAGACAAATATGATGCCTATCCAAGTCAGTTGTCAGGAGGTCAACAGCAACGTGTTGGTATTGCACGAGCAGTAGCTTTGAATCCTGATATTATTTTATTTGATGAACCAACGTCCGCACTTGACCCTGAATTGGTAGGTGAGGTTCTACAGGTCATGAAAAATATTGCAGCGGAGGGTACAACAATGCTTGTAGTAACACACGAAATGGGCTTTGCCAAAGATGTTGCCAATCGCGTAATTTTCATGGATGGAGGAGTAGTTGTAGAGGAAGGTAGCCCTCATGATATTTTCGTCAGCCCAAAAGAGGAGCGAACGAAGAAATTTTTAAAACGTGTTATTCCAGAAGACTATACGTTCTATATATAAAACAGCAAGAGAACAGGAGAATCTGTAAATAACAGATTCTCCTGTTACCTATTATTGAAGGAAATACGTTAATTTGTTGATGGAGTAAATGTGAAGCTCATGCATAGCTCTCGTACACGCCGTATAGAAATAGTACCTCTCGCTTTCTCTTGAGTAATTAGCGGCAGATGCATTATAGATGATTACCGCATCAAATTCGATCCCTTTCGCCATGTAAGCTGGAAGTAATAAAATACCCTTCTTAAACTGCTTTGAATTATGGTTGATTAATTGAATATCTACTCGATTGTTTAATTGCTTATAAACGGCAGAGCATTCGGCTGCGGTTTTACAGATGACAGCAATTGTTTCGAATTCAATAGATAAATGGTCGATATTTTGAATAATTTGATCCATTAATTCCAATTCATTTGGCACAATAGTAATCGATGGTTCAGGGCCATTTCGGTTAAATGCTTCTACTTCACTACCATCATTCAATATTTTGGCAGTGAGTTGTATGATTTGCTTTGTCGAACGATAGCTTTTGGTTAATATCATTTTTTCTGCCTGCTCACCATATAATTGAGTGTCGAGTAGAGAAGGATTATTAAAGGTATGTGGATGAATCGTTTGGTGGCCATCACCTAAAATGGTCATACGTGCTTTTGGAAATAACTGCTGTAATACAGTAAGTTGAAATGGCGAATAATCCTGTGCTTCATCTATTAACACATGACGGATCATCCTATTGGTCTGTTGTCCTTCAATTTTGTCCTGTAAATATAAAAATGGTGCAGTATCCTCATAGGCAATCAAACGCTTTGCTAAATTAGGGAGTGTTTGTAGACAAATGTCCTCCCAATTGTCTGGCATAAGGTGTTGTAAATCCCTGTTAATAGAACTATTCAAATCAAAGAGCTGTCGATATGTACCCAACATATGGACAAACTTTAACTTGTTAACAGAGTTACGTAATGGTTTAAAGTGTTTTTTGACAATTTGTCTCGCTAATTTATAGCGTTCTTGATCAAAATCGTCAAATGAGTTTTCAGTATAGCGACCCTCATATAAAAGTTCACTATAAGATTTGGAGTAATCTTCTTTATCTAATAGCTCAGTAGCTTCTTCTACCCATTCCTTTGTACGCTCAGCCTTTTCCAATTTCGTTAGTTGCTGCAATAACCATTCTTTTACTAATTGTAGGCGATCTGGTATCGACATAGTAGAAGGGAAAGAATAGAAGTATTCGGTAATTTCCTGTGCAGTAATAATTCGTTCTCCACGAAAAACGATATTTTTAAATAACAAGCCTTTATCGGATAAATAACTCGCATATTGATCGATTAAATGTTTATAAGCGAGACTCGCTTTAAAAGAAATGATGCTTAATTTTGTTTGATACTGGGCATCATCCTTTTCTGTTAACAGTTCTTCAAGCTGCTCATAAGGATACTCTAATTGAAACTGTTTACCTAATCGTTTTTCAGCATATTCTATAAACGTTAACTGCTGCATATTGTCTTCCCCTAAATCAGGTAAGACAGAATGAACATATTGATTAAAAAGTTGGTTAGGTGTAATTAGCAGAATTTGATCGGCAGTCATTTCATCACGATAACGATAAAGTAGATAAGCTACCCGCTGTAAGGCTACAGCTGTTTTGCCACTACCTGCCACACCTTCAACAATAAGATAGCGTGAATTTACATGGCGAATAATTTTATTTTGCTCTGCTTGGATTGTCGCAACAATACTACGAATATGCTCATTTGCATTTTGCGCAAGGATATCGAGCAGTAGGTCATCACCAATTGTAAGGCCCGTATTAAACATGGATTGTAGTTGACCATTTTTAATAATAAATTGCCGTTTTAACAGCATTTCTCCATGAATTTCTTCACCTAATGTTTCGTAGGATGCATCACCAGGTGTGTAATCATAATACATACTTGATATAGGCGCTCGCCAATCAAAAATGATGATATTTTCATCCTGTTCATCCAATAATGTGGCTACACCAATATAAATTTTTAAAGGGTCTTGTTGACCATCTTGTACAAAGTCAATACGAGCAAAATAGGGTGACTGTTGTAAACGTTCATATACCTTTACATTACGAATTGCACGTTCCTGTGCTAGCTCTGAATCAGATAAAAGCTCTGCCTGCTGCTTAATTGCAAAAAAGGTTTCGTCTACATCCTCAGCGGTATCTAGATTGACTCTCACATCGTTCCAAAAGGATTTCTTTAAGGCAACAGCATTTTCTTTAAAACCTTTTTCTTTATGCTCTAACTCTTTTATTTTATGAACAATAATGTTTAAAGAATCCTCAAGATGATGCTTTTCTTCTAGCCATTCTTTTTGATTTTCCAACGTTTACTCACATTCCTCTCCATAGTTATTTGCTTCCTTTGACAGTAACCCTCACCTCAATAGATGGTGAGAAGAACGTAATTGTGATGCTTTTTTAACTGTTTGTCCAACCACAAATTTGAATATAGTGAAAGTATCCAAATGCACATGATATGGGGGGATTGAAGCAGGAAATTTATCATACATCTACTTCGGAAAGAAGTATAGTCTAGAAATTATTGTAAATTTATGATACAATAAATGTGTAAGGTAATAAGATATTGATAAACAGAGACAGCTCTACAAAAAGGTGGAGCCGTCTTTTTTATATGTAATATTGCTTCATATTATGACTGATTATCATAAATTGTTATTAAAAATAATGGATGAAATGCTATTGAGACACTAAAGAATGTGGCATGCCATACGATAAAGAAACTTGAAGGGAGGTGAAAAGAATGAAGGTAATCTTTACAGTGGGGTTGCCTGGTAGTGGGAAAAGTACATTTGTGAAACAGTTAGCTAAAAATGAAAATGCAATTGTCCTATCAAGCGACGCTATACGTCAGGAGTTATTTGGGGATTCAACAAGGCAAAAATCACGTATAGTCTTTCGTACATTATATGAACGTCTTAATGACTTAGTGGCAAAAGGGTTTTCTGTCATTGTGGATGCAACCAATATTGAACGAGAGCGCAGGATGTTTGCACTTCGCAAAATACCAAGTAATGTGCAGAAGGTATGTTATTACTTTGATACACCTTATTCAATCTGTGTAGCTAGAAACCAGCAAAGGAAAAGACATGTACCATTAATCGTGATGGAAAAAATGAGAAAGCATTTAGAGTTCCCGACAGTAGGAGAAGGGTTTAATGAATTGCATATTATTCATGAATCAAGTCCCTATGATCTTTCTCGACAACAATTTGTTTCACTCATACAAGGTCACCCCACCTATGAAGAGCTTTTTCAAACACTTCAAGCAGTCCCACTTTTCAAAGAAATTTATCAATTCGATCAAGAAAACCCATTCCATCAATTTTTACTATGTCAGCATACGTATTTTGTGTACGCGTACATCAATGAGTACTACTTAGAAAGTGATAAACTAGCTCTACAAATAGCTGCATTGTTTCATGATGTCGGTAAACCAGCTTGTAAAAAATATAAACCTTTGCAACAGCGTTATGGTTATTTTGGGCATGAAAATGTCTCTGCTCAACTGGTTTGCCATTTTCTATTAGAGTTGGGTTTTGAAAAGGAATTTGTATTAAAGGTTGTTCATTTAGTGCAATTTCATATGTTAATCCAGTATGGGGGAGATAGAGGTGGAAGCCAAATTTATCATTTATTAGATGGTGATTTATTAACAAGGCTTTATTTTTTCCGTGAGGCAGATCAATTTGCCAAGTAAACTTTAGGAAAGGAAGGTGAAAATATGACGAAATTAATGAAATACCCAAGAAGTTTTCATTTACCATGGAGCAGGGGTTATACCGATGATGATAAAGTTGCTAGAAATGTGAATCATTTTATTGGAAAGGAGGTTGTTGTCACTGAAAAGTTAGATGGAGAAGGGACAACACTTTACAGAGACTATATGCATGCTAGAAGTATTCATTCAGCCAACCATCCTTCTAGACATTGGGTAAAAACATTTCACGCGAATTTTGCGTATCGGATTCCAAAGGACTGGCGCTTATGTGGTGAAAATGTTTATGCCAAGCATTCTATTTATTATCAAGAATTAACAAGCTATTTCTATTTGTTTAGCATTTGGAATGAAGAAAATATTTGTTTGAGCTGGGATGAAACCGTGGCCTTTGCAGCAGAGTTAGGTATAGAAACAGTGCCCGTTTTATACCGAGGGATTTTTGACGAAGAACAGATAAAACGTACATTCACTGGAAAATCATTCTTTGAAGGGGAACAAGAGGGGTATGTCATTAGAAATACTAGCTCATTCCATTACGAAGATTTCCGCTATAATTTAGGGAAATTTGTGAGACCGCAACATGTTCAAACAAGTGAGCATTGGCTACAAGAAGAAATTATTCCAAATAAATTAAAATCCTAACCAATTAAGAAGAGAAGGGACTGAGCACAATGTAATACTATAGCAAGCATTCAATAATCATCTATTACGAGGTAGGTGCAAGGAGTGCATATCCCTTTCCAATGGGAGTACGGGTTCGATTCCTGTTATCCTCGCCATAAAAAAATGAACTCTCTTTATTAGGACGAGAGTTCATTTTTGTTTGTTTATTTAGTGTAATTATCGAAGTAGCCTTGAATGTAAATCATTGGTGTTCCTTTGTCACCCGAACCAGATGTAAGGTCAGATAGGGAACCGATAAGGTCTGTTAAACGACGCGGTGTTGTTCCTTGTGCAGCCATTTGACCTGTTAAATCTTCATCTTTATTTTGGATGTATTCAGAAATAGCAGCCTTTAGTTCTTCGCCTCGAAGGTCTGCAAAATCATTGTCCGCTAAATATTTTAATTTAACCTCGTTCGGTGTTCCATGTAATCCAGCGGTGAATGCTGGGGATACAACAGGATCTGCAAGCTCCCAAATTTTACCCACAGGATCTTTGAATGCGCCGTCACCATAAATCATAACTTCTACTGTTTTTCCTGTAGCTTCTTTAATTTTTGCTTGGATTCCATCAACAATGGGTTGGCAAGTATGTGGGAATAATTTAACACTATCCTCTGTTGCTTTGTTCGAGCCAAGTAGACCATACTCAGCATTGAAACCAGAGCCATTAATTGATTCAGCTAAAATATTATCAAGGCTGTAAACTTTTTCTGCACCGTTCGCTGTTAGAATACGTTTTGTGCGGAAGCGTGAATGAATATCACACGTTAAGATACTCTTTGTGTAATTTAAAATTGTTTTTGGATTATTTGAGAAGATGACCTCACACGTAGCCCCTTCTGCTTCGATTAACTCTTTATAGTATTCAATATAATCTACACCAGTAAATGTGTGTTTTTTATAGCCAAAATGCTCGCGGAATTCAACCTCATTGAGCGTATCCGTCCATGGGTTAATGCCTTTTACATCGAGCTCATCAATATCTACAAGATGATTACCCACTTCATCAGATGGGTAGCTTAACATTAATACTACCTTTTTTACACCTTTAGCGATGCCTCGTAAACAATTGGCGAAGCGGTTTCGACTTAAGATGGGGAAAATAACACCTACCGTATCATCTCCAAACTTAGCCGCTACATCTATGGCAATATCATCAATTGTAGCGTAGTTTCCTTGTGCACGTGCCACGACAGATTCAGTTACTGTCACAATATCACGATCCTCTATTGTATATCCTTCAATATGTGCAGCATTTAACACTGTATCTACAACAATTTGTTCAATATTATCGCCTTCATTAATAATAGGACCACGAAGACCTCTTACAACTGTACCGATTACACGTTCCAATTTAATCTCTCCTCATTCTATCTAGCGTAAAGTGATATAAAAACCATATGATTTTACTATAAGGCTCGTTAATGATATAAGTAAAATTAATAGTTCATATACTAGCTATAAGAGGTGCTTATATGATAGGGAAATTAGATTTATATCGTGTTTTTAGTGTTGTAGCAAAAAATAATAGCTTTTCTAGTGCGGCAAAAGATTTATATATGACACAGCCAGCTGTAAGTCAGGCAATGATGCAATTAGAAAATGAGCTTGGCACACGTCTTTTTAATCGAACTCCTAAAGGTGTGACATTAACAACAGAGGGTAGCCTACTTTTTGAATATACTAATTCTGCTTTAGGGCTTTTAGATGCTGGTGAAGAAAAGTTACTTGAATTCAAAAATTTAACAACAGGGCAATTAAAAATAGGTGTAGGTGATACGATCTCACGCTTCTTTTTAATGCCTTATTTAGAAGCATTCCATACAATGTATCCGAATATTAAATTGCAAATGCTAAATGGCACAACCTCTGAAATTTGTAATTTTATTAAATCGGGTGAAGTAGATATAGGGTTTTGTAATTTTCCAATTGAAGATTCAACATTACAGTTAACGGTATGTACAGATATTCAGGATATTTTTGTCTGTGGGGAAAAATATAAAACACTTTCATCTAAAAGTTTAAGCTATGAGGACCTTTTAAAATTTCCACTTATCTTTCTAGAGAAAAAATCGAATTCAAGGAAGTATGTGGAAGATTATCTTTTTGCAAGAGGCGTTCACATAGAGCCAGAGTTTGAGCTAGGCTCACATGATTTGGTACTCGAATTTGCGCGTAGTAACCTCGGCATTGCATGTGTAACAAAGGAATTTTCAAAGGACTATCTTCAACGTGGACTTCTTTATGAATTAACTTTAAGGGAAAGTATTCCTACGAGAAGTATTGGTATGTGTTATTTGAAGTCAGTACCTCTTTCTAGAGCAGCAATGAAATTTGTTGAAATCATTGAAAGTAAACATTTTAATACGAGAAGAACCATAAAAAGAGCTTAGCGACGAGAAAAGAATCGCTATGCTTTTTTTATTAAGATATCAATCAGTATGTCGACATTGCGCTTATTTTTCATGGTAGGTGAGCAAAGATAAGAAAATGTTCGCATAAAGTGCTGTCCTTCAAGGCGCAGAATAGTCATATCTCCATTTTTTAATTCACGTTCTATCACACAGGCAGACAATAAAGAAAGACCAAGTCCCTGCATTACACTCTCCTTCACGCCCTGATTACTGCTAATAGTCAAAAGCGAATGAATCTGTAAACCATTTGCTCTGAATAAATGATCCAGATAATAACGTGTTCCAGAGCCTTCTTCACGCGCAACCCAGCTTTGCTGCTGGAGTTTATCAGCAGTCAGAGGTTGTTGCTTTGTAAGAGGATGTTTACTGTCGCTAACAATAAATAACTCATCTTGCATAAATGGCTTAATGACTAGTTCATTATCATGAGCCTGTCCTTCAATTAGACCTATATCGACTTGCAGTAATTTTGTATATTGAATGATTTCTTTTGTATTGCCAATAATAATTTGAAGTTCAAGTTGTGGGAATTGTTGCTGTAAGCTTGCAATAATTGGAGGTAATATATATTCGCCAATTGTAAAGCTTGCCCCAATGACTAGCGTACCTTGTACCTCTTGATGATAGGCAGCGATATCTTCTTTTGCAGCTTCAGCTATCGCCATGATTTGCTTTGCTCGTTTATAAAGAATTTCACCAGTTGGTGTAATTTGCACCGATTTTGGGGAGCGAATAAATAAGGTTGTTTGTAATTCTTGCTCTAGATTCTTAATGTGTAAGCTAACACTTGGTTGTGAAATATGAAGTATTTCAGAGGTCTTTGTAAAATTATTGACCTCAACCAGTGTGATAAATGTTTTTAAAGCATCCAATTGCATATCTTCACCCCTATTATTAGAAATATTAATAATAATAATTATATATATGTATTTTACTAATAGTGCACTCTTTATTAAAGTAATAATCAACAAGGGAGAAAGAAGTGAACATCATGGTTAATAGACAGCATAAATTAAAATCTACTCTTAATCCAAATTTCTTGAAGGGGATATTGTTAACGCTTCTTATTGCTTTAGTAGCGAAATATATTGCCACATTTCCTTTCCTTTCAATATTGGGACAGTTGGTTATTGCCATTATATTAGGGATGACCTGGCGAGCAACATTTAAAGTACAAGATTCTTGGCAAGTAGGTATTTCATTTTCCAGCAAGAAGCTATTACGCTTTGGTATTATTTTATTGGGTATGCGCTTAAATTTGGCAGATATTTATCATGCGGGTGCTAACGTTTTTTTAATTGCAGTCATTAATCTGCTATTTGCCTTAATTGTTGTGTACGGCCTAACAAAAATATTTAAAGTCGATCAAAAGCTAGGGATATTAACGGCTTGCGGGACTGCCATTTGCGGAGCTGCTGCAGTAGTGGCAATTGCACCTCAAATTAAAGCAAATGAAAAGGAAACGGCGGTAGGGGCAGCGATTGTTGCGTTATTGGGGACTATTTTTACACTTATTTATACGGTACTTTATTCCATCATCGATTTAACACCTACTGCGTATGGGATTTTCGCAGGGGGGACATTACATGAAATTGCGCATGTAATTGCAGCTGCATCTGCTGGTGGAAATGAAGCAATTGATATAGCCGTCATCGTGAAATTAACACGAGTGGCCCTACTCGTACCTGTAGCAATTGTTATTGGTATTTTCTATCGAAGAATGGACAAAAGTGAAGAGAAAAAAGCCTTTTCTTTATCCATCATACCGTGGTTTATTTTAGGATTTTTAGCGATGAGTGCTATCAACTCTTTAGGGATTATACCGGCGAATGTATCGCAAGCATTAGTTGATACTGCTTATATCTTAATTGCGATGGCAATGGCTGGTCTAGGGCTAAATGTTGAAATGAAAACATTTAAGGAGCTAGGTGTAAAGGCATTTATTGCAGGTTTAATTGGCTCGGTCTGTCTATCCGTGCTGGGCTATATACTAGTCATTCTTTTATATTGATTTAATCAATGTTTCTTATACCAAGAAAAAAGACCCTGCATGATCGTTCAACCATGCAGGGCTTTTTAGATAGAATCAGAAGATAATGTATAAGTAATTTAATCGTCGTTTATTAATTTAAGGCTTCAATAGAAGAAGCTAATTCCGCCACCACTATTTTGCTGCCGATAATTGGACTGTCAGCCTTTTCTCCCTCAGAGCCCGAATTTGGGCGTTGATGGGCTGCAGCAAATGCATCGCTATTACGCCATGCTTGGAAATGCTCCTTAGATTCCCAATACATATTAACACTCATTTCATCATAAGTAGGATCATCAGTTGAAATTAATACCTCTACTTTATGAAAGCCTTCAAACTGTTGCAGAGGACCTGGCTTTGTAAAATTTGGTGCCATTCTCGCAGCAAAACCGGGTTTTACTTGAATACGATTAGTTACAATAATCATGCTTTTACCCCCCTTAATTTCATTTACTAGGTTTTTGAATGAATTATCATTGATTATCATTCGCACTCAATGATAAGTGGCTGAGGAAGACATTGTCAATAGATGTCCTCTATATAATCTGTGCTAGTAGTTTATGGGTAATGGATAGGCTGACATTTAACTGACATAATCCAGTGCTATAATGAATATAAGAGTGAACTAGTAGCGAGGTGATTGACTTTGGCAAACATTCTAGTAATAGAGGACGAATATCCAATAAGCCAGGTTTTAAAGGTATATTTACAAAAAGTGGGTTATAGTGTGACACAATGTTTTAATGGTGGTCAAGCCTTGGTCATGTTTCGTGAAACAAAGCCAGATCTAGTGTTGCTAGATATTATGTTACCAGAAAAAAATGGTTGGTCCATTTTAAAAGAAATAAGAGAACGAAGTACTTGCCCAGTTATCATGTTAACAGCATTAGGTGAGGTTAATTACCGTCTAGAGGGGTTTGATCATGGGGCAGATGATTATATTGCCAAGCCTTTTATCGCAGATGAAGTTGTTGCAAGAGTGAGGGCTGTTTTAAGACGTGCTGTAGGTAGTTCTGATTCAGCTACTAGTAAGCAGTATGGGTCTCTAGTGATTGATTGTAAAGCGCATAAAGTGCTTTTGGGTGGAGAAGAGATTGTATTAACGCCAAGAGATTTATCAGTGCTCATGTTTTTAGCTGACCACCCTAATCAAACATTTACCCGGGATCAGCTTATAGATCAAGTTTGGGGATGGGAGTATGAGGGTAGTGATCGTGCTGTAGATTTAGCTATAAAGAGGCTAAGGAAGGCTTTAAAAGAATGGGATGAAGCGGAAGGAGAAATAAAGACACTACGTGGATTGGGGTATCAGCTAAGTGTTCAAAAAAAATAAGCGAATATCCTTACTTCAATATTGGACGAGCCGATATTTACTGACACTTTTTATAGGCTTAGCTATTATATCTTTAATCTCAGCAGCGTGGATTCGACATACAACATTTGAAAATCGATTAGAATTAATGGAGTTTTTAGCAGACGAAACGGTCTATCGTTTAACGGATACAACAAATCCTAATAATGGACCTATAAATGGTATTCCAGGTTTCATAGGGGATCGTCAGCGTTTTAATATGAAAGAGATCGATCCGATTTTGTATGTTGTAGATACAGAGGGAAATATACTGACTAGCAACCGTCCTGTACCACCTGGTAGTGCTAAAAATGTTGCTGGCTTGTTAGATGGAAAAGAAGGTACTAAGGAAATAAAGGATGGACTTGAACCTGAATATGTAGTGAAAAGAAAGATAGAAAATAATCATGAGTTATTGGGCTGGGCCCTGGTGATGGAGAAGAAGGAGAATTTAACAAGAGTTAACCAAGCATATGGACAGCTTGCCATATTAATTGGAGCATTAGCATTATTAGGCTGGATCGCTATTTACTTTCTGTCAAAGCGTTTGGCCTATCCCATTAAACAAGTAGCTGAGGCTGCCAAGCATGTACAGGAAGGCAATTATGC
Organism: Lysinibacillus sp. UBA5994; assembly: GCF_002429725.1. Classification (NCBI taxonomy): domain Bacteria; kingdom Bacillati; phylum Bacillota; class Bacilli; order Caryophanales; family Bacillaceae; genus Lysinibacillus; species Lysinibacillus sp. UBA5994. The sequence goes on from NZ_DJAU01000038.1 coordinate 124,757, forward strand.
AATTGATTTGCCTCAATATAGTAAGGAAAAGGAAATCTATGAGCTTGTTTCCTCCTTTAAAAATATGGCAAATAAATTAGAACAGCTGGAGAAAACTCGAACGGAATTACTAGCAGGTGTCACCCATGAATTGAAAACACCTGTCACCTCTATAAGTGGTTTATTACAGGCTGTAAGAGATGGTGTTGTAACGGGACAGGATGCTATGGAATTCATTGAAATGGCTATGGTCGAAACGACAAAAATGAAAACAATGGTTGGTGACTTACTTGCCTTTAACCATTTTGCTGTCGATGCTGTTCCTGTGCAGATAGAGTCAGTAGATGTTAATCAGCTACTGCGAGAGGCGGTGGCACAGTGGGAAGTCATGCAGGAAGATGAACATGTAAAAGTTCATTTACATTTGTTGGAAAAACCTGTGCTTGTACAGATAGATATTGTTCGTATCCAACAGATCATTACAAACCTATTAACCAATGCTAAACAGGCGATGGACAAAGGAACAATAACCTTGAGGTTGATAGATCATGGCGAGGCTCTGTCAGTGATGGTGAAGGATACAGGACATGGAATCCCTCTAGAGGATCAGTCATTTATTTTTGAGCGCTTTTATAGAGGGGGAAATAAAAAATATACTGTTCGTGGCTTGGGTTTAGGATTACCACTTAGTAAAATGATGGCCCAATCTGTTGGGGGCGATTTGCGATTAATTGAAAGCAATCCCTCTGGAACACATTTTGAATTAGTATTGCAAAAGGCTACTACGCTATAAGAGCGTAGTAGCCTTCTTAGTGTTGGTTTAATCCGTCTCCCAGAAATCTGCTTTGTTTTGTAAAAGAGAGTTGAAGAATTTGTAAAGCTGACATCTGCCTGACACAAAAGCCCTTTATAGTAAACGATGTAGACGGGAAATGAACAAAGGGACGAGCAGCATTAAATGTTAGTCAGTCTGACACTAATACAAGTAGGGAGAGTGATGAAATGCCAATAGTTACTTCATTTAATCCAAATGGTCGCCAAGAAATAAAGCAAGCGATCTCTTATCCAGATTATGCATTATTAAAAGCCAAGCTTCAGCATGTTATGCAGCGTGATCATCATGCTGGCTTAGACGGTAAATATTTAATTCGTAGTACGTACTTCGATAATTTTGCCAATAAAGTGTTAAATGAGAAAAAAGAAGGCTTTATTAATCGAGATAAATATCGAGTACGCATATACGGCAAGTCTAATAATGTTATTAATCTTGAGCGGAAGAGTAAGCGTAACAATGTGACCTTTAAAACAAAATGTTCAATATCTCAAGCTGAGTATGAAAAACTACGTATTGGCGAGATAGCCTGGATGAAGAATGATGACCGAGCGCTAATTCTAGATTTATATCATGAGATGAATTACAACCAGTTGCGACCTACTACGGTAGTGGATTACGAGAGAGAAGCCTATATCTATCCGTTTGGCAATGTGCGTGTGACATTTGATAGTAAGGTGCAATCGAGTCTACGCAACACGGATATGTTTAATAAAAACTTGCCTATGGTCGATGTGCTGGAGCCTAATCTTGTTATTTTAGAGGTAAAGTACGATGAATATCTACCAGACATCATCAAATATTTACTACAGTCAGTGGATACTCGTGCTGAGGCCTATTCAAAATATCAACTTAGTCGTATGTACGGCTAATAATAAAGGAGAATGAACAATGGATACAATTAAATTTAGTGATATTTTTAAATCTAACTTTTTAGAAAAAACAACCTCGTTTTCATTAATCGATTCAATTATTGGTTTAGTAGTAGCGTTTTTTATTGGGCTTTTCATTTATGCTGTTTATAAGAAGACCTTTAATGGAGTCATTTACTCACATTCATTCAATATCTCACTACTTATAATGACAATGGCAACAGCACTAGTGATTATGGGAATCAGTTCAAATGTTCTGCTGTCACTTGGTATGGTTGGTGCTTTATCTATTGTACGTTTCCGTACACCTATTAAGGATCCCATGGATTTAGTCTATATTTTCTGGGCAATTGTTTCAGGTATTTTATGTGGTGCTGGCTTTATTCCTTTAGTGATTATTGGTGCTATTTTAATCGGACTTGTATTGCTAATATTCGTTAATAAAATAACGGTAGAAAATCCGTATTTACTAATTGTAAAGTTTGAAGAGGAATTGGCTAATGCTGAAATTGAGAGAATTATTGCTGCGCAAACAAAAAAATTCGCTCTCAAATCGAAATCCATTATGCAACAGAATGAAATCGAAACAACTTATGAAATTCGTGTAAAACAAAATGATGCAAAATTGATGGATGAACTAACAAAGGTAGCTGGTGTAAAATCAGCCATTATGCTGAGCTATGATGGGAATTTCACAGCGTAATGACCTCATTAACAAATAGAACTACGATGAGAGGTGACGGCTATGATTAAAACACGAATTGTCTATCTATGCATGGTGATTTTACTCCTTCTCTTTGTCGTGATATATGCTGTACTTCCGAATGTAGGCATTGAAACGAAAAATTCTGAGTTCTCCTATGAGAATATAGTATTTAATAAAAATAAAGTAACAACAGTTGATATTGAAATTGCTGAGGAAGATTGGGCTGACATGCTCGAAAATGCTTCTGCTGAAGAATTAAAACAAGCAGATATTACAGTAAACGGCAAGAAAGTTGAGAATGTTGCTATTCGTACAAAGGGCAATCTATCACTACGATCGGTTGTCAATAGTGACTCAGATCGCTATAGCTTAAAAATCGATTTTGATTATTATGATGATACACAAAGCTTGTATGGCTTAAAAAAATTAAATTTAAACAATAATTATAGTGACTCTACATTAATGAGAGAGTATATCTCCTATGAACTGATGGAGCAAATGGGTTTACCAACACCAGCACACTCCTATATGTATGTCACAGTGAATGGTGAGGAGCGGGGTTTGTTCTTAGGGGTAGAAGCTGTGGATGAGACATTCCTGGCTAATAATTACGGCTCTAATGATGGTTTTTTATTTAAGCCAGATGGGACAGGCAGCGATTTAAAATATATTAGCGACGATATCGAAGACTATACAGGTATCGGATTAAAAACAAATGAAGGTACTATTAATCAATCCAAATTAGTTGAAATGCTAGACGCAATTAATAATGGTGGAGACATAGAAAAGTATATCGATGTGGATGAAATGTTACGTTATTTTGCCGTCAACACAGCACTTGTGAATTTAGATAGTTATCAAGGGAATATGAAACATAACTATTATTTATATGAACAGAACGGTGTGTTTTCTATTATTCCTTGGGATTACAACATGTCCTTTGGTGGCTTTGGGGCTGGAGGCGGTAGAATAGCAGGAGGAAACGGTGAAAATCAAGCTGACGTTACTACTAATATGGAAAAACCAGTGGCACAAAACAATGGACAACCCGATCAAACTGGCGATGGGGGTATGCAGCAACAACGAGGTGGCGGCGTTGACATGGGAATGGGCATGTCGGGCAATCTAATAAATGATAGTGCTATTAATTTTAGTGTGACAACACCTGTTTCTGGCACAACATTAGAGGAGCGGCCACTCTTGAAGGCATTGCTTTCGAATGATGAATATCGTGACAAGTATGAAGGTTATTTAGAAGAACTAGCGACAACTTATTTAACAGAAGAGTATGTGCAATCCATTACTAAAAAATTAGCTGTCTTATTAACTACTTATGTGGAGGCGGATCCAACCAAATTCTCTACTACGGAGCAGTTTTTAGAAGCAGTTGAAGGTGAAAATAGCTTGCCGGAATTTGCCAAACAGCGCTCAGAATCTATATTAAAGCAACTGTCTGGGGAGCTTGTTGTGGAAGCATCTACGTCTTCTCAGGGCAATATGGGTATGCCAATACCAAGTGAAAATGGTGAAATGGATTGGATGCCAGATGATTTTGATCCAAGTCAGCTACCAGAGGACTTTGATCCATCAAAGAGCCCACCTTTTAATAGAGAGGGCGAGGGTCCGAGAAATGGACAAAATGGAGAACAAATGCAACCTCCTGATGGAAATGGAGCCCCAATGGGAATGCCTGGTGCGAATAGTGAAGCTGCGAATCACGAGCCTGTTATTGATAAAAATACAATGTTTACAGCCATTACATGCCTGGTGCTACTCCTTCTTGCACTTCTCTTTGTTGTTAAATTTAAACGTAGAGGTCGTTAGAAAATAACCATATCCAATATCTTTGGGTATGGTTTTTGCTTTTTATCGTGTTAAAATAAAGCATTCTTTTCTGAGGAGTCCTTTCATATGAATGAACAGCAATTTGATAAACATTTGCATATAAACACGGTGGGAGAGCAATATGGCTTTCCTAAGCTTGCACACTATCATCGTTATGAACCAACACCCTACAGAGGATTGGAGCAATTATTCGCTGCGTATCAGATGCCTGACAATCCAGTATTTATTGATATGGGGTGCGGGAAAGGGCGAGTTCCTATTTATGTGCACCATAAGTTCCATATACCAACCATTGGGATAGAAATGGATGCAGGGTTTTATACGGAGGCTGAAGAAAATAAACGTAGTTATCTTCAAAAAATGAGAGCACATGCCCCTATTAAGTTTATTCATACAATAGCCGAATCATATGAAATAAAGTCACGTGATAATGTGTTTTTCTTTTTTAATCCTTTTTCAATCCATATTTTTCGCACAGTCATTCACAATATTTGGAAATCCTATGAGCAGCGAATGCGAGATATTCATATAATTTTATATTATCCGCCTTACGATTATTTACAATTTTTACATCATGGAACACCATTTGAGTTGCTTCATGAAGTGCATTTAGAAAATGAAACAAATATTAATGAGCGCCTTTGTGTCTTTGAATTAAAAAAAGCTTAGAGTATGGGGAAACCCACTCTAAGCTTTTTCCTGTTAGCAGTACAGATATAAGCAATTAGTTATTCGTTTTCTTTTGATTATTTTCAGGGAAATAATTGTAATAGAGGAAGAGGTTCTATAAATTAAGCAGACTTTATGTTGAAAAAACAATTTCATCTGATAGTTTTGTACTAGTCTATAGTTTGAATTAAAAGATAATTCATAAATAACTAATTATACTGAAAAATCACTCTAGACTAAATATAAAGAATGTTTTACAATGAAAAAGGCTTATATGAATAATATTTTCTTTTGTTTTTAGATAGTTATAAATAATTATTTTGGCTATTGAGTAAATGAATTTAATTGTTTATAATTATCAGAAATATCTAATATTTGAGAAATTTTCAGGGGGAATTTAATTATGAGAGAGAGCAAAAAGCTTAAGAAGTTCGGTTCACTTTTAGTAGCATCTTCATTACTTGCTGGTGTTCTTGCTGGTTGCGGTAACGGAGACGATTCAAGTTCTGGCGGAGGCTCATCATCAGGCGGAGGTTCATCTGATGGCGATACAATTAAAATCGGTGCCAACTTAGAGCTTTCAGGGAATGTAGCATCTTATGGTTCCTCTATTGGGCTAGGTGCAGAACTGGCTGTAAAAGAAATTAATGATGCTGGCGGTATTGATGGTAAGAAAATTGAACTGATTAAAGTAGATAATAAATCAGAGAACTCTGAAGCAACTTCAGCTGCTATTAAACTAGCAACGCAGGATAAAGTAGTAGCAATGCTAGCACCTGCAACTTCAGGTAATACAGTAGCTACTGTTCAAATTGCAAATGATAATAAAATTCCTATTGTTACGGGTTCTGGTACAGCACCGAATATCACGGTAAATGAGGATGGCAGTGTTAATGAATATGCTTTCCGTACATGCTTTATTGACCCATTCCAGGGGATTGTAGCAGCTAATTTTGCTTCAGGTGAGCTAGATGCGAAAAATGTAGCTATTTTTGCAGATAATGCATCAGACTATGCAAAAGGTTTAGCAAAATCCTTTAAAGAAACGATTACGAAGAGTGGCGGAAAAGTTGTAAAAGAAGAAGCTTATGTAGCGAAGGATACAGATTTCCGTACACAATTAACAAATATTAAAGCGGCAAATCCTGACTTTATCTTTATCCCTGGATATTATGAAGAAGTAGGTTTGATTGTTAAACAAGCACGCGAAATGGGCATTGATGTACCTCTGATGGGTGCTGATGGTTGGGATTCTCCAACTTTAATTGAATTAGCTGGCGCGGATGCATTGAATAACACATTCATCACAAACCACTATTCTGCTGAAGACCCAGATCAAAAAATTCAAGATTTCGTAAAGGCATTTAAAGCGGCAAATGGTGACAAAGCGCCTGACGCATTCAACGCACTTGGTTATGACACAATTTACTACATTGCTGATGCAATTAAACGTGCAGGCTCTACAGATGGGGAAGCAATTAAAAATGAATTAGCTGCAACAAAAGATCTTTCTTTAGTAACAGGTACTTTCTCAGTTGACGAAAATCATAACCCAATTAAAACAGCAACAGTTCTTGAATTTAAAGACGGTAAACAAGTGTTCAACTCTAAAGTTAATCCTTAATGTTTTGTAAGCAAGGGGGAGGCGGGTAAACACGCCTTCCTTTTTTGTGTGTTAGATAACTAGAATCGTAGAGCAAAACATAACTTTTAGTATCGATCTATGTACTTATTTTTCAATTTTCAGAAAATTTAAAGGAGTGAATGCGCATGGAATGGATACAGCAACTTGTGAACGGTATTTCACTTGGAAGTATCTACGCGTTAATAGCGTTAGGGTATACGATGGTATACGGTATTATCAAGCTGATTAACTTTGCTCATGGTGATGTCTTCATGATTGGGTCATTTATTGGCTTTTACGCTATTGCTAAATGGGAGCTTGGTTTCTTCCCAGCATTATTATTGGCGATGTTAGTTTGTGCAATTTTTGGTGTATTAATTGAACGTATTGCCTATAAACGTTTACGAAATGCGACACGTATCGCAGCTTTAATTACAGCGATAGGTGTATCGCTATTAATTGAATATACAACAATTTTCTTCAGAGGTGCACAACCAGCAGCATATCCTGAAGTTTTCAAAAATAAATCATTAGATATTTTTGGCGTTCAAATCAGCAGTACTTCCATCTTAATTTTATCAGTCGCAGTTGTACTGATGATTCTTTTACAATTCATCGTACATAAAACAAAAATCGGTAAAGCGATGCGTGCCGTTTCCCACGATGCAGATGCAGCTCGCTTAATGGGTATTAACGTTGACAATACAATCTCTGCAACGTTTGCGATTGGTTCAGCTTTAGCTGGTGCAGCAGGTGTTATCTTTGGGGTTTATTATACAAAAATTGACCCGTTAATGGGGGTTATTCCTGGGGTTAAAGCATTTATCGCAGCTGTTCTTGGTGGTATTGGTATCATCCCAGGCGCTATGGTTGGTGGTATGTTACTAGGTGTTGTAGAGTCCTTAGTAAGTGCACTTGGCTTCTCGTTATGGCGTGATGCTGCGGCATTCGTTATTTTAATTTTAATCTTAATCTTCAGACCATCGGGTATCTTTGGTAAAAACGCCCGTGAGAAAGTGTAGGTGAGCGGTTTTATGAAAAAGTCTAAAGTTTTCTGGGGCTATGCCGTAATAGCGCTAGTCATCTATGCAGTTGTACAATTGTTGATTACAACAGAAGTAATTGATTTGTACTATAAAAATATGTTGATCACAATGTGTATTAACATCATGTTGGCTGTCAGCTTGCATATTGTTATTGGTGTTACTGGACAGTTTTCAATTGGGCATGCTGGGTTCCTTGCAGTTGGAGCATATGTATCCGCAATTATTACAACAAAGTTAATGTTACCATTCCCATTGGCCATCATATTAGGGGCTGCTGCAGCAGCAGTTGCTGGTTTAATCGTAGGGATTCCAACGCTTCGTTTAAAAGGGGATTACTTAGCGATTGCTACACTTGGATTTGCAGAGATCATTCGTATTATCTTTTTAAATACGGATTATGTTGGTGGCGCAGCAGGGATGCAGGTTAAATATTTATCGAACTGGACATACGCATTCTTTGGCGTAGTGTTAACGATTCTAGTTATCTCAAACTTTACAAATTCTCGTCATGGGCGTGCTTGTATTTCCATTCGAGAAGATGAAATAGCAGCAGATGCGATGGGTATTAACACAACTTACTATAAAGTTGTTGCATTTGCGATTGGGTCTTTCTTCGCAGGTCTAGCAGGAGCCATTTTTGCACATAACTTTTACATTATTCAACCGACAACATTCGGTTTCTTAAAATCATTTGATATTTTAATTTACGTTGTACTTGGTGGTTTAGGAAGTCTTTCTGGTTCAGTGATTGCTGCGATTTTCCTAACAGTCGTGTCTACTTATCTAGCAAACTTCCCAGAAACGCGTATGATTATTTACAGTTTAGTATTAATTATCGTGATGCTTTATCGTCCAACAGGCTTAATGGGAACGAAAGAGATAACACAATTATTTAAGTTTGGTAAAAAGGGAGGTACGAAATAATGACTGGAAACCTTCTTATCAATGTTGAAAATATGGGTATTCAATTCGGTGGTTTAAAGGCAGTACAGGGTGTTAATATGTACCTTAACCAAGGCGAGTTGGTAGGACTTATTGGGCCAAACGGAGCTGGGAAAACAACTAGCTTTAATATGTTAACAGGGGTATATACACCTACGGAAGGTACAATTACTTTTAATGGTCTGAAATTGAATGGACTTGCACCCTATCAGGTTACACAGAAAGGGATCAGCCGTACGTTCCAAAATATTCGATTATTTAAAGAGCTATCTGTTCTTGACAATGTAAAGGTAGCCAATCATTCACTTGCAAAGCATTCTATGTGGGCTTCTATTTTTCGTTTACCTACGCATTTCAAAGGAGAGGCCGAAATGGAGCAACAGTCCATTGAGTTCTTAAAAATCTTTGGCTTAGATGTCTATAAAGATGAGCTAGCTAAGAATTTGCCATACGGGATGCAACGTCGTTTAGAGATTGCTCGTGCGTTAGCAGCAAATCCCAAACTGCTTCTATTGGATGAACCAGCAGCAGGGATGAACCCACAAGAAACTCACGATTTAATGGAGCTAATTGCATTTATTCGTAAAGAGTTCGGCTTAACAATATTGCTGATTGAGCATGATATGAGCTTAGTTATGGGTATTTGTGAGCGCATTTACGTACTTGATCACGGACAATTAATCGCTGACGGGACACCAGAAGAAATTCGCAACAATCCAAAGGTAATAGAAGCGTACCTTGGTGAGGAGGTTATCGGCTAATGCTAAAAGTACAAAATATCGATGTTTTTTATGGCAACATCCAAGCATTAAAGGGCCTCTCTTTAGAAGTAAACGAGGGTGAAATTGTAACTTTAATCGGTGCAAATGGTGCTGGAAAAAGTACGCTCTTAAAGACATTGTCAGGTTTATTAAAGCCAAAAGGTGGCATTATTGAATACGAAGGCTTTTCGATAGCTGGGAAAGCGGCACAGACTATTGTTAAATCAGGGATTTCTCACGTTCCAGAAGGACGCCGTGTTTTTGCCAATATGTCAGTTGAGGAAAACTTAGAGCTTGGTGCGTATCTGCGTAATGATAAAGCAGGTATTAAGAAAGATATGGATCATGTTTTCGAGTTATTTCCACGATTATTAGAGCGCCGAAAACAGCAGTCAGGTACATTGTCTGGTGGGGAACAGCAGATGCTGGCGATGGGGCGCGCCTTAATGGCAAAACCAAAACTGTTATTAATGGATGAACCTTCGATGGGTCTTGCACCGTTGATGGTGAAAAATATCTTCAATATTATTGAGCAGGTTAATAAAGAAGGAACAACCGTATTACTTGTAGAGCAAAATGCTAATATGGCATTATCTGTCGCTAACCGTGCATATGTACTTGAAACAGGGCGTATTGTTTTATCTGGTTCAGCAAAAGAGCTACAAGAGAGCGAGCAAGTAAAGGCAGCTTATTTAGGCGGGTTATAAAAATGGTAGGACATCTCATGTTGAGATGTCCTTTTCGGCTTATATGTTGAAAGAAAATCAGAGGTAGCATTTCCACTTTACTTTTTGGTAAGGTTGAAAAAAGGAGTGATGCTTTTTGAAGTATTCAGCACAATATTTTATTGAACATTTAAAGTTAGCCGAACATCCTGAAGGGGGCTATTACATTTCATCGTTTCGTGCATCGGACGATATAGCAGTGAGAGATGTACAGAGACCGATTTATACTAGTATATATTTCCTTCTGCGCTCACAGGATATTTCACATTTACATCGTCTACAATCGGACGAGCTATGGTATTATCACGCAGGAAGCCCACTAACAGTTCATATGATTTTCCCAGATGGGACATATGAAGCGAAGAAGCTTGGCTTGAATATAGAAGCGGGGGAAGTCCCTCAGCTTGCAGTACCAAAGCATACAATTTTCGGCTCGTCGGTGGAGGAATCTGAGACGTTTAGTTTAGTCGGATGTATGGTGGCGCCAGGCTTTGACTTTGAGGACTTTGAATTGTTCACACAAGAAGAGCTTTTAGCAGATTATCCTCAGCACAAGGAAATTATTTATAAAATGGCCTACAAAACAATTGAATAGAAAAACAGCCGTCTCAATTATTTTGAGACGGCATGATTCGTTCACCACAGTATTTCTTCAGGATAATTAAGTTGAATTTGAATATCATGTAATGCTTGTTTCGTTGCAATAGCTGCTTCCATCAGTTGGGATTTTAATGCTACATATTCATGGTCCTCTACCATTAATCGCACAGCAAATGCAGCTAAATGTGCCTGACGTTCCTCTTTACTTAATTCAATATACTCTAGATTTAGAATATCCACGTACTGTGTTGCAAAACGGAAAGTTAAGGGGTTTTTAGCATGTAACATTCTTAAAAACACAACATAATCTTCGTCACTTACCTCCTGCTCTAAACATTCAGCAATAGCCGCTTGAAATTTACGTATAATAGCTATCTCATGATTCCATATAGAAGCATTGTTTAATTTTTGGTGCAGTTCAATAAAATCATTTAATGCGATTGCACTAAAGATAATTTCTGGCCAAAGAATTTCTGTTGAAAAATAGACATTCTTATTTGGAAAGATGAGTTCATGTTGTGTTAGAACACTCTTATTAAGTCCATTACTAACAAACTCTAGGTGATGCTCACCAAGCATAGCATGTCTTAGTTTATAGCAAACGCTTAAAATACGTAGTCGAGGACCCTGATAATCATAGTATTTATTTTCGTCACCAGTTACTTTATAAATAGCATTAATTAGTTCATCTAAATCCCAATAATCCGCGCTAATTCGTACCCCTGTTAGTTGTTCTGTGCTTTGAATGGATATCATAGTCCTCGTCCCTCCCTTTGGATGTATCTATTTTGGTGTGTAATTGAGTAGTTTGAATAGTTCTGTTCGTTCCTTCTCCGTTAAATCACGCCATTGCCCTACCTTTAAATTACCAAGCTTAATATTCATAATACGAATGCGTTGTAGACGCTTAACGGAATACCCTAGTGCTGAGCACATTCGACGAATTTGGCGGTTTAAGCCTTGCTCTAAAATGATTTTAAATACTTTATCTGAAATCTTTTCCACATGGCATGGTAAGGTTGTTGTATCTAAAATATCGACACCTGCACCCATTTTTTGGATGAATTGCGCAGTTATAGGCTTATCAACTTGAACAATGTATTCTTTTTCATGATGATTTTCAGCACGTAGAATTTTATTGACGATATCACCATCATTCGTTAATAATAATAGCCCCTCTGATTCCTTATCAAGACGCCCGATATGAAAAATACGTAGAGGATGATTGACAAAATCAACAACATTGCCTTTTATATGACGCTCTGTCGTACTTGTAATGCCGACAGGTTTATTTAGAGCAATGTAAACAAGCTGTTGTTCTTTCTTTACCTCTTTTCCATCCACGCAAACAATGTCTCCTGTTTCAACTTGACTACCAACCGTCGCCAGTTCTCCGTTAATTGTTACCTTTCCTTCTGCTATCCATTTATCAGCACCACGACGAGATATGATGCCTGTTTCACTTAAATATTTATTAATACGCATATTGTTCTCCTATATTTTATATTATTTTTAAGTATACCTTAACGTCGCACATACAGTGAATGCTAGAAGCTTTTCTAGCAAAAATAAATTAGTTGGAAAAGTTTTTGAAAAAGTTGAAATTATTTTATGTTTCTGACAATATATTAGGTGAGAGGGTTTCTATGAAAATATTGTTATTCCGATATAAAATAACGTTTTTTGTAGATAGTTCTCATTAAATTGTGTAAAGGGGAGAAGTAAAATGGTTTATGCATTTCCAAACACTGAAGGATCGGTAGTTCAATTCAAAGAGAAATATGATAATTATATCGGTGGCGAATGGACACCCCCAGTGAAGGGTCAATACTTTGATAACGTTACTCCTGTTACTGGACAAGTTTTTACACAAATAGCACGTTCCACAGCTGAGGATATTGAACATGCATTAGATGCGGCACATGCTGCTAAGGAAGCATGGGGTAAAACATCACCAACAGAACGTGCAAACATTTTACTTAAAATTGCGGACCGTATCGAGCAAAATTTAGAAAAGCTAGCCGTTGCTGAAACATGGGATAACGGTAAAGCGGTACGCGAAACATTAAATGCAGACATCCCTCTTGCAATTGATCATTTTCGTTATTTTGCTGGGGTATTACGTGCTCAAGAGGGCTCAGTAAGCCAAATAGATAACGATACAGTTGCTTATCATTTCCACGAGCCAATTGGCGTAGTTGGCCAAATTATACCTTGGAACTTCCCGTTATTAATGGCTGTATGGAAGCTTGCGCCAGCACTTGCAGCTGGAAACTGTGTCGTATTAAAACCTGCAGAACAAACACCAGCATCTATTATGGTGCTTTTAGAATTAATAGAAGATTTACTACCACCAGGTGTCATTAATGTTGTGAATGGATTCGGCTTAGAAGCAGGGAAACCGCTTGCATCAAATCCACGCATTGGTAAGATTGCCTTTACAGGTGAGACAACAACAGGGCGTTTAATTATGCAATACGCTTCTCAAAATCTTATTCCAGTAACATTAGAACTGGGTGGTAAGTCGCCAAACATTTTCTTTGAAGATATTATGGATAAAGATGATGCCTTTTTAGATAAAGCTGTTGAAGGCTTTGTGCTATTCGCTCTAAATCAAGGGGAAGTATGTACTTGTCCTTCACGTGCACTGATTCAGGAATCTATTTACGATAAATTTATGGAGCGCGTATTACAGCGAGTAGAAGCCATTAAAGTTGGCAACCCACTTGATCCAAACACAATGATGGGTGCACAGGCATCTAGTGAACAAATGGAAAAAATTCTTTCTTATTTAGATATTGGTAAGCAAGAAGGTGCAGAATGTCTAATTGGAGGAGACAAAAATAATGTAGGTGAAGGCTTCGAAAATGGCTACTACATTAAACCAACTGTTTTCAAAGGACATAATAAAATGCGTATATTCCAAGAAGAAATTTTTGGACCAGTAGTTGCTGTCACGACATTTAAAACGAAAGAGGAAGCATTGGAAATTGCGAATGATACATTATATGGTTTAGGATCAGGTGTTTGGACGAGAGATATAAATACGGCATATCGCTTCGGTCGTGAAATTCAAGCTGGTCGTGTTTGGACAAACTGTTACCACGCATATCCTGCACATGCTGCATTCGGTGGCTACAAAATGTCGGGTGTTGGTCGTGAAAATCATAAAATGATGTTAGCGCATTACCAACAAACGAAAAACTTATTAGTTAGCTATAGCGAAAACAAACTTGGTTTCTTCTAATTCGTAGGGAGGTGCATGAGCGTGGTTGAACGTGTATTAGCTACGGAAGAAGCGCTAGCACTAATCGATCTATTAAAAGAGAAACATGGGCCCGTTATGTTTCATCAATCAGGCGGATGCTGTGATGGCTCCTCACCAATGTGTTATCCAGAAGGGGATTTGCTAATAGGAGATCAGGATGTGTGCCTTGGTGTAGTGGGTGGTGCCCCTTTCTATATGCACAAAAATCAATATGATTACTGGAAGCATACACAAATCATATTGGATGTGGTGGACGGCAGAGGCGGCATGTTTTCACTCGAGGGCGTAGAAGGAAAACGTTTCCTAACAAGGTCAAGAGCCTTCAACTCTGAAGAACTGCAAGAGCTAGGGTTAATTTAACAAGTTATCTGTACAGCGGCAAAGTTTTTCTGCCGCTGTTTTTTTATCTGGAAGTAGAAAAGTTATTGTATGGAAAGGGAGGCTTTAGGACACATGACTCTTTTCTTATAGGAATGATGAATATTGATTTTGGGTGTTCAAGTGTTTTGATATTAATTTTTATGGAAAAGAGTATGTAAAGCGATATTATTGGATGAATTTTTTAGGAAAAGGAATAGATTTAATCGATCCTTTAAGGTCATGGTAAATAATAGTTTCTTTGTGGTTTTTGCTAACATCGGCCATACCTCCTTCATAGGTTGTTAATATTTTCTATTAAATCAAATAAAGTAAGTAACATACATTAAATTATGTTTACTTTTTATGTTAATTGTTACAAAGAGGGTGAATCTTTCTCACATTATTTTACGTAAAACGGGTAAAGGAGTGTGATAAATATGGATTATGTGATGATTGAAAATGAATTTGCCAATACAGTAGAGGAGGTATCAAAGGCTGCAGGCTGGACGGTGGACCGTAAAATTGTATTAGCTATTGCTAGTACATTTGTAGCCTCAGGAAAAACTTTTGATGCAACGAAGTATAAAAATGTTTTACTAGAGATGAAGAAGCAATCTTCATGGCTGTCTCCTTTACGGACAACCGTTGGATATAGTATTGCTGCCAACCTCATGGAGCAAGATGATGCAGAAAAGGCAGTGAAGAATTTACTTACGAATGTGAGCATCTTAAAGGAAGCGAAATTCAGAAGCGGCAATTTTAGCTATATTGGAGCACAATTCTTGACGGAGGATGAACAGGATAAAAAGACGCATGCACAGGCGGCAAGAGTCTTATTTGATGCTATACGTAAACATCATCCATTTTTAACCTCATATGAGGACATTCCTTATGCCATATTATTAAGCAGTCCATCTGATGATGTTGAATTGCGCGCGGATACCATGAATCGATACTATAAAGAACTAAGAACATCTAATTTTAATGCTGGCAATGAACTCCAATGGCTTTCACAGGTATTAACATTTTTATCACCCAAATTTGATGGTCAGCTAGTACCCGATGTTGTAACCCTTCGTGATGGGCTCAAAAAGCAAAACGTTAAAGTCAAGGCTATGCATTATCCTTTACTTGGCTTTTTAGCCATACTTAATCTGGATAAAGCACAACTTCAAGGGTTGATTGATTTATACCATGAATTAAAAGACATGAAGTTATTAAAGTGGCATCGTGAATTTGTGCTCTTTATGGCTGTACAATTTGCTATTTATGATATGGCAAAGGTACAAAAGTCTTTGTCCATGACCATTATGTCTTCTATTGAGCTATTAATCCAAGCACAGCAAGCAGCAATGATTGCAGCGGTTAGTGCAGCTGCCATTGCGTCTAGTTCAAGTTCTTCGTGATAGAATAAAGAAGAACATGATTATTTGGAGGTGCATTTGAAGGATGAAGGATACAAAACTTTGGATTAATGGTCAGTGGCATGATGCAGAGGAAAGCTATGAGCTAGCTTCTCCATATAGCGGTGAGGTTATTGCTCATGTAGCTAAAGCATCTATTCAAGATGTAGAGAAAGCTATCGAAGGTGCGCAGCAGGCATTCCAATCGTTTAAAAAGACAACAGCCTACGAACGTGCCGAAATATTATATAAAGTCGTTGATATAATGCGACAAAGAAAAGAAGAACTTGCAGAGATTTTAGCCTTAGAGGCTGGAAAACCTATTGTTGCAGGTTTAGCTGAAATTGACCGTACAATCGCAACCTATCAATTTGCAGCTGAAGGAGCTAAACAGGCAAAAGGTGAGACGGTTCCAATGGATGCAGCCCCTGGAGCAGGAGATCGAATAGGCTGGACAAAAAGAGAACCTTTAGGTGTAATATCAGCCATTACGCCATTTAATTTTCCGTTCAATTTAGTGGCACACAAGTTAGGCCCAGCGTTTGCAGTGGGCAATACAGTTGTATTAAAGCCAGCAACACAAACGCCACTAAGTGCTATCGTTATGGCAGAAATTTTCCGAGATGCAGGATTACCCGATGGGGCATTACAAATTGTGACAGGAAGTGGGGGTGAGCTTAGTGATACGCTTGTCACACATCCATATGTCAAAAAAGTAACCTTTACAGGTAGTGGTAAGGTTGGTTTGAAGATTAAAGAAAAAGTAGGCTTACGTAAAGTAACTTTAGAGCTGGGTTCTAATGCTGCAGTAATTGTCGAACCATCTACGCCAATAAATAAAATTATCAGTCGTTGTGTAAGCGGTGCTTTTAACTTTGCTGGACAAGTATGCATTTCGTTACAACGTATATATGTGCATTCCTCCATTATTGATGAATTTACTAAAGCATTTGTTGCAGAAACAGAAAAGCTTATAGTAGGAGATCCATTAGAGAAGACAACAGATGTTAGTGCCATGATAAATCCAAATGAAGTGGAACGTATTAGGGAATGGATTGAGGAGGCACAAGAACAGGGGGCTATGATTGCAACTGGAGGCGTATTTACTGAACGTACTTTAACGCCAACAGTTATGACGAATGTGTCAGCTGATATGAAAATTGTTTGTCAGGAAACATTCGCACCAATCGTCTCAATTGTTTCATATGAAACATTAGACGACGCAATTCGACTTGTAAATGAGTCGGACCTTGGCCTAAATGCAGGTATTTACACGAATATATTGACAGATGCTTTATATGCAGCAGATGAATTACAGGCTGGTGCTGTCATTATTAATGATATTCCGACATTCCGAGTAGATAACATGCCATATGGTGGAGTAAAGATGAGTGGTTATGGACGTGAAGGAATTAAGTGGGCTATAGAAGAAATGACTGATATGAAATTTATTTCGATGAAAAAATCGTTCTAAATTTGCATCAGCTCTTTTTCTGCGATACGATGACGAAAGAACAACATGAGAAGGGAAGTTGCAAGAATTATGCCAAACAACGCTGTACCCATGAGCCAATCACGTACGGTTCAATCGCGTCTCGTATTACCCCCAGACACAAATAATCACAATTCTATTTTCGGTGGAAGAGTGTTAGCTTATATTGATGAAATTGCTGCTATTACAGCAATGAAACATGCGAAAGGCCTTGTAGTGACAGCTTCTATTGACTCGGTTGATTTTTTATCCGCTGCACATGTAGGAGATATTCTTGAAATCGAGAGTATTGTTTCGTCTACAGGACGTTCTTCAATGGAGGTTTATGTTCGCGTTGTTTCTCGCAATATTGAGACTGGCGAGGAAAAATTAACGACAGAATCATTTGTCACGATGGTTGCAGTAAATGAGGAAGGGAAACCCGTACCAGTTCCCTCAATCTATCCTGAAACAGATGAAGAGAAGCGTTTATTTGAAACTGGGCCAGCAAGACGAGAGCACCGTAAACAAAAACGTGCATTGCCGCATTAAGGAAAAAGGGAACTCCAAATGAGTTCCCTTTTTTATTTTACATATTTAGTTCATTGACAACATTAATGAGCGAGTCGGAAGAAGAAGAGACTAGTGTAGCACCTTGCGATAATTCAGTGATTAAATTAGATATAGCTGAAATATCTCTCGATGTATTTACGTATTGCTGCTGAATGCCAGAAACTGCATCAGCAATATCATTAAATGACTTGGATAGACTTTCTTGTGTATTGACACTATGTTGAATTTTTTGATCAACATTAGTAACTGAATTAGCCATAGTCGTAATATTACTTTCTGTTTCCTTAATAAGGTGAGAAACATTTTGGACGGCATTTTTTGTTTCCTCCGCAAGTTTACGAACTTCCTCAGCCACTACTGCAAAACCTTTCCCATGTTCTCCAGCTCGTGCAGCCTCAATAGAAGCATTTAATGCTAATAAATTGGTTTGATCAGCAATGCCTGTAACTAGCCCAACGATTTCAGAAATTTTTTGAGAAGAGGTACGTAGTTGGTTCATCGTTACCTCAAGACCATTGACACTTTGCAAAATAACTTGGATTAAATCATTTTGTTCTTTCAATTGCTGTTGGCCTCGTCTTGATTTTTCTTGTGTATCTGCTACGAAGTTCAATCCTTGCTTGGTTGCTACAGCAATATCATCTGTTTGTGAGGAAATCACTAATAATGATGCGGCTGTTTCTTCACTAATGGCATTAAGCTCTTCTGCAGTACTTTGGATCGTCGTTACAAGGGAATTTTTTGTTGCATCTGCTGCTGAGCGAATACGTTCTTCCTCTTTTTCATATGCCTCAATCACGAGTTGTTGCTCAAAATTAATGATTTTGCAAAAAGCGTTTATAGCACGAATAGCATCTGTTTTAGAAATATCCACCTCGTTCACAAAGTTTGCAAAAGTAGTAGTGAGTGACTGGAATGAGGCAATATACCACTTTGACTGCAAGCCAATTCGAACGTGAGCCTCAGCAATGGCTTTTCGTTCAGCAATGTAGGCATCATTAATATGACTTTCAAAAATGTCACTTAAATGTTTATGTAACGTGATTTTCAAACGATCAATATGTGATGTTCTATTAATAATATCAAGTAAATCTTGGCTCAAACTAATGGCTGCATAAAATTTCTCCACCATTTCAGGAATTAGGTCTTTAGCTAAAGGCTGTAGCTGCTTAATGATAGCTAAATCCTCAAGTGTTAAATTTAAAAGTTGTAATTGTTTTTGAAGATTGGGGTGGTTCAATACATCTAACTGTACACCGCTCTTAAAATTTTCAGGTGTTAATGTAATTGCGTAGCTAGAACTACTATTTTTTGAAAACCAACTCATTATTATTTGCTCCATTCTTAATATCCATAATAAATTGTAAGTAAATAAGCACTTTTGAAATTTGTTAGGTTTGTATATTTAATAAATAAATGGGATTAAATCTATTTTACTATTATTTGCTGAATATTTGGTTAAAAAATTGGATATTTCTTTATTTTTTTACTTTATTGTTAGTCCAAATGGTGAAGCGATGTAAATTTGAATTTAAAATAGGAAACCTGTAAAATACGAACTGTTTAGCAATCTAAAAATCGTACGAAAATAAAAAATGGAAGGAGGGGTGGTATGGAGAAAAAACGTTTTAAATTTGTTATTCCTGTCATGGTGATTGTTGCCATTGGTTCTGTTTATATGCTACGAAACTATCATGCTGAGGTACCAGATGTTGAGCAATTATTAATTACCATATGTGCAGCTTTGGGATCAGGGGTATTAGCCTACTTTTTATTTCCACAGCAGGGTGATAATAAGATTGATGACAGAGGACCGTATTAATAGATTAAAAAAACTGCTCGTTTTCATTAAAACGAGCAGTCTTTTTATGGTTTAAACAGTTTAAACCAGCCTTTATGTTTAAAGACAGCCAACATAAAGATAACGATAATTATCATAATCCCAAGTACAATAAAATAGCTGTATTGCCCATGTAGCTCAGGCATGTTATCGAAATTCATCCCATACACACCAGCAATGAAGGTAAGTGGTATAAAGATAGTTGATACAATTGTTAAAGTCATCATAATGCCATTCATTCGGCTAGAACTCATAGCCATATAACTATCCCGCATGTCTGCTGTAAGCTCTCGATTAGATTCAACCATCTCTGTTAGCTTAAGTAGATGGTCGTAGATATCCCCAAAATAAGCTCTCTCCGACTTTTTTAGTGAGAAACGGTAAGAATTGAGAATGCGATATAAAAGATCACGCATTGGTAAAATAGTACGTCTTAAGTCAAGCAAGTCACTACGGAACTCGAAGACAATTTTCATGGCATTTACATTACTTTGGTATGTAAGTTCACCTTCTAAAGCATTTAGATGATCTTCAATTTTGTAAACGAGTGGAAAATAACTGTCAACAATTTTATCGATAGTTTGATACGTTAGGTATACAGTACCTCGCTCCCAATTCTTCGGTTGGTTTTCCAGCATCTTTTGCACCTTCTCTATCTCAGGGACAGGATTTTTATGGAAGGTTATGATGAATTTATTGGAGGCAAAAATATTAACCTCCTCCGCAGCTAACGTCTCTTCGTTTACCCGATGAATGACAAAGAAATGAAAATCATCATAAAAATCGAGCTTAGGACGCTGCAACCTCATTAAGCAATCTTCAATAGCGAGAGGGTGAAAGTGGAAAAATGTATCCAACAATGATTCCTCCTCGGCTGTAGGACAATTAAAATCAACCCAATACCATTCAAATTCTTGCTGATGTATCTCTTCTAATGGAAAATCCTTTAACAATTGTTGTTGCTTTGTAATGCCAATGGTGCTTATCACGGTTTTCACCTCAAATTATTTACTACAAAATAGTTAGCGCTCCTCTTTAAAGCATACCCAACCACCGAACAAAGTAGTGGCAAAAAATCTAGAAGGTTTAGTAAAACCCGCACTTTGTAAAAGTATTAAAATTTCTTCTTCACTCATAAAAGAAAGGGAACGAATGGATTTTTCCATCTCTACTACATCGGATAAAGAAAGTCTAGTATGCTGTAGCCAATAAGAACGCCATAAATCAAATTGTAGTTCTGTTTCTAAAGAGCCTAGCTGACCATATTTTGAAACAAGGACAAATGGTGCTCCAGGTTTCAAATGTCTTGCTATTTCTGTTATTGTTTCGAGCTTTTCTTTATAATCATGAATAAAATGCAAGACAAGAACACAACTTGCCGCATCATACTGAGTAGAGGGCAGCGAAGCATCAAGTATTGTAGCCTGATGGAATGACATATCATTAGGAAGAGTGAGTAAACGCTCTTTAGCTATAGTAAGCATGGATTCTGATGGATCAATGCCAGTGAATGACCAGTGAGGTCTTCCTTCTGCAAGCTGTATAATTTCATTGCCACTTCCTGCTCCCACGACTAGCATGTTAGCATTTTCTGATAGCCTAGAATGATAAAAAGTTTGTATTAAACGTAGCATGGCATCATAACTAGGCAATGTACGGCGAATACCCTTTTCATATTCATTTGCTAATGTGTTGTTAAATTCCAACGCTCCTCACAGCCTTTCAAAAAAATTTTAAAAAATCTTTCTTAATGTGAAACTATTACGGGTATAGTTCCGTAAATAGTAGTACATAAAACATAGAATAAAGTTCAAAGAAAGGGTTGATATATATGGAGACTAAATGGTCTAAAGTAATCATACACGCAAGTGCATTTTTTGCGCCATGGTTAGTGCCCATTATTTTCTTTTTAATTAGTTCGGATGAGGAAGTAAAGGCAATTTCTATTCAAGCACTGCTATTCCAAATTGTCATGGGTGTTTTAATTGCTATCTCTGTTGGTTTAAGCTTTGTCCTTATTGGCTTACCATTTTTAATCATTTTCGGCATTATGGTATTTGTGGTACCGATCATCGGTATCGTAAAAGCATTGTCTGATGAACCTTGGCGTTATCCAATTGTTGGTCGCTGGGTATAATTTTCATAGACGCAAGTATATGCTAGTTGCATATGCTTGCGTTTTTTCTATGACGAATAAGGGTACATTAGGTGTATAAGGAAATTATTAAACCGTAAACAAATGATCGAAAAAGGGCTCTTTTCGGCTCTTAAAAAGCCTTTTTCTAGACTTTCCACTTTTCTATGGGCGAAATCATTGCAATTTTTTTCAAGCGTTTTGTATAATATACTCAAAGAAAGTCAAAGATAGTCAAAGTCAGTGAAGCAAGCGAGGTGTATTCCTAAAATGCGTAATATATCAGACATCATAGAGGGTTACTTAAAGCAAGTGCTTGAATTAGGTGGGGAAGGGCATATTGAAATTAAACGTAGTGAAATCGCTGATAAATTTCAATGTGTACCATCACAAATAAATTATGTTATTAATACAAGATTTACTGCCGAGCGGGGTTACCTTGTTGAGAGCAAACGTGGTGGTGGTGGATACATTCGAATTTTACGTGTCCGCGCGAATTCACAGATTGATCTAATCGACGATGTTCTCAGGCAAATTGAAGGTGGGGCATCACAAACAATGGCAGAAGATTTGGTTTATCGACTCATTGATGAGCAGGTAATTTCCAAGCGAGAAGCGAAATTAACGTTAGCAGCAATTGATCGCTCCACGATCGACTTGCATCTCCCATTAAGAGATGTCATTCGATCAAAAATATTGCGAGCAATGCTGACAACAATAAAATATGAACAACAAAAATAGTGAGGTGATGGAAATGATATGCGAACATTGTAAACAACGTAATGCGACAGTTACAGTAACACAAGTTCAAAGTGGGCAAAAAGTAGAGCATCATTATTGTGACGTCTGCGCCTCACAATTCCATCCATTTCATGCAGAGTTTAAACAAGAGCCAGTATCTATTCAACAGTTATTGTCTAACTGGTTTGGCTCTCCTACATGGCAAAAGGTGGGGGAAAAACAACAGGTACAACCACAACAGCAAACATGCCCACAATGTGGATTTTCGTATAAGCAATTTTTAAAAGAAGGAAAATTCGGGTGCCCAAGCTGTTATGACACATTTGGAGATCATTTGCCAAAGCTTTTTAATCGTATTCAGGCAGGTCCACAACACATTGGAAAAATGCCTGGTGCTCGCAGTAATGTGTATGTTATTAAAAAGCAAATAGAAGATATCCGCAAGCGTATGAAATCCGCCGTAGATGAAGAACAGTTTGAAGAAGCGGCGAAGCTACGTGATGAAGTTAAAGAGCTAGAGAAGCATCTACAATTTGAAGGTGGTGATGTGACATGATGATTGAATCATTTTTAGAGCGTGCGACACCAACTTGGATGCATATCAAAGATGATTACTCAGATATCGTCATTAGTACACGGATCCGCCTTGCACGAAATTTAGATGGCTATCGTTTTCCATTAGCGTTTTCAGAAAATGAGGCACTGCAAGTGGAACAGGCCGTTACACATGCTGTCAGCGATAGCCCAACTCTTCAAAATGATTATGCTTATTTTGCTATAAAGGATTTAACCCCTTTACAGCGTCAAATTCTTGTAGAAAAGCATTTGATTAGCCCGCAACTGGCTAAAAAAGAGCAAGTGGGCTCTATACTACTCTCTGAAGACGAATCCGTTAGCATTATGGTGAATGAAGAGGATCATTTACGCATTCAATGTATGACAGCAAGTTTTCAACTTCAAAGTGCTTATGAACAAGCAAATAAGATTGATCGTATCCTAGAGAAAGTATTACCGTATGCTTTTCGAGATACTTTTGGTTATTTAACAAGCTGTCCAACGAATATTGGTACGGGTCTACGAGCATCCGTCATGATGCATTTACCCGCTCTTACATTAACTGGGCAAATGAATCAAATTATAAATGCCATGACACGCTTAGGAATGACTGTAAGAGGTATATATGGTGAAGGAAGCGAAAATTTAGGGAATGTTTATCAAGTGTCTAACCAAATTACACTCGGGAAGACAGAGGAAGATATTTTAGCAGATATACAAAGTGTCGCTGAAAAGATTATTCAAAAAGAGCGGCATGCAAGAGGTAAATTAATGGAAAAGGCAGAGCTTGCGCTAGAAGATCGCGTATATCGAGCTTTAGGTACCCTTACACATGCAAGAATTTTAACAAGTGAGGAAGCTGCTACTTGCCTATCTAATGTTCGTTTAGGAGTAGATTTACAATTGATTGATGGTATACAAACAACGACCTTAAATGAATGTGTTGTTAGTATGCAACCAGGTTTTTTACAGCACTATGCAGGTGAGGCATTACCACCTGCTGAGCGGGATCGTGTACGAGCGGAGATGCTTCGTGAGACATTATCTCAAGAACATGCGAATAAGCCTATAAATGGGGAAAAAGGAGAGGATTTATATGATGTTTAATCGTTTTACACAACGCGCGCAAAAAGTATTACAGCTTGCTCAGGAAGAGGCTATTCGTTGGAAGCACGAATCTATCGGTACAGAGCATATTCTATTAGGGCTTATACGTGAAGGCGGCGGTATTGCTGCGAAAGCGTTAGAAGCCATTGATATTAGTCCTCAAATGATTGAAGCTGGCATTGAAGAATTAGTTGGTAAGGGCAAAGAAGATGTCGGTCCAATCGTTCATTATACACCAAGAGCTAAAAAAGTAATTGAATTATCTGTTGATGAGTCACGTAAACTAGGTCACTCCTATATCGGTACAGAGCATTTATTATTGGCGCTTATACGTGAGGGTGAGGGCGTGGCAGCTCGCGTTTTAAACAATGCGGGAGTCGGTTTAAATAAAGCTCGCCAGCAAGTATTATTGCTATTAGGTAATAATGATAATGCACAATCTGGTCAACAAGCAGCTCAAGCTGCCAATACACCAACATTAGATAGTCTAGCACGTGATTTAACACAAATTGCACGTGAAGGTACTTTAGACCCTGTTATTGGCCGAAGCAAGGAAATTACACGAGTTATTGAAGTTTTATCGCGTCGTACGAAAAATAACCCTGTATTGATTGGTGAGCCAGGTGTTGGTAAAACAGCGATTGCTGAAGGATTGGCACAGCAAATTATTAATAACGAAGTGCCAGAAATCCTTCGTGACAAACGTGTAATGACACTAGATATGGGGACAGTTGTTGCAGGTACAAAATATCGTGGAGAATTTGAAGATCGTTTGAAAAAAGTGATGGATGAAATTCGCCAAGCAGGCAACATCATTTTATTTATTGACGAATTGCATACATTAATTGGTGCGGGTGGTGCTGAAGGTGCGATTGATGCATCAAATATCTTAAAACCATCTTTAGCACGTGGGGAGCTTCAATGTATTGGTGCCACAACACTTGATGAGTACCGCAAGTACATTGAAAAGGATGCGGCCTTAGAGCGTCGTTTCCAACCAATCCAAGTGGATGAGCCGACAGTGGAAGAGGCTATTCTAATTATTCAAGGCTTACGCGATCGTTATGAAGCGCATCACCGTGTGAAAATTACAGATGAAGCCATTGAAGCAGCGGCAAAAATGAGTGATAGATATATTTCTGATCGATTCTTACCAGATAAAGCGATTGACTTAATCGATGAAGCAGGTTCTAAAGTACGCTTACGCTCATTCGCAGTACCACCAAACTTAAAGGCGCTTGAGGATAAGCTTGAAAATGTTCGTTCTGAAAAAAATGCAGCCGTATCAGGTCAAGAATTTGAAAAGGCAGCAGCGCTAAGAGATACAGAGCAAAAGCTGAAGGATGAAATTGAAGCTACTCGAAAAAATTGGAAAGAAGAGCAAGGTAAAGCCGAATCTAAAGTGACTGTGGATGATGTAGCAGCAGTTGTATCAATGTGGACAGGAATCCCAGTAGCTAAAATTGCTTCTGAAGAATCTTCGAAGTTATTACAGCTTGAAGAAGAGTTACACAAACGTGTAGTAGGGCAAGGAGAAGCAGTAGAAGCGATTTCTCGTGCAATACGTCGTGCAAGAGCAGGCTTAAAAGATCCAAAACGACCAATTGGCTCATTTATCTTCTTAGGACCTACAGGCGTTGGTAAAACAGAGCTTGCAAGAGCACTTGCTGAGGTAATGTTTGGCGATGAGGATGCGATGATTCGTGTTGACATGTCCGAGTACATGGAGAAACATTCGACTTCTCGTTTAGTAGGTTCACCTCCGGGCTATGTAGGCTTCGATGATGGTGGCCAACTGACAGAGAAAGTTCGCCGTAAGCCATATTCAGTCGTTTTATTAGATGAAATTGAAAAGGCACACCCTGATGTATTCAATATTCTATTGCAAGTGCTTGAAGATGGTCGTTTAACAGACTCTAAGGGACGTGTAGTAGACTTCCGCAATACAGTGGTCATTATGACTTCAAACGTTGGTGCGGATGCATTAAAATACCAAAAGAACCTTGGTTTCAATGTAGGTGGTGCAGAGTCTAAGCATAAAGACATGAAAGGTACGATGTTAGAAGAATTGAAAAAAGCATTCCGTCCAGAATTCTTAAACCGTATCGATGAAATGATTGTCTTCCACGCATTAGAAAAAGAGCACTTAAAAGAAATCATTGCGATGATGGGCAATGCTTTAACAAAACGCTTGCAAGAGCAAGACATTTCGTTAGAGCTGACTGATGCAGCACTTGAAAAAATTGCTGAAGAAGGCTATGACCCTCAATATGGTGCTCGTCCTTTACGTCGTGCATTACAAAAACAAGTAGAGGATCGATTATCAGAAGAATTACTAAAGGGTAATGTAGAAAAGGGTAATCAGGTTGTCATTGATTACGTAAACGATGAGTTTGTTGTAAAGAAAAAAGAGGGAGTTTCCATCTCTAAATAATTTCAAGGAAAGACAGTAAGGCTTTAAGTGCCAAGCTGTCTTTTTTTCTGTACAATTAAGGATAAGAACAAATATTCGAGGTGAAAGCAATTTGGCAAAGAAAAAAACGAAATTTGTATGTTCAGGCTGTGGCTATGAATCTGCTAAATGGATGGGAAGATGCCCTGGGTGTGGTGAATGGAATAAAATGGTAGAAGAAGTAGAAATGGTTGCAAAAGGCCCACGTGGAGCATTTCAACATTCTGCTACAGTTACTCAAAAGGCAATCCCGATTATCCAAGTGGAAGCTACTGAAGAATCGCGCGTAGCAACAGAAATGGGCGAACTCAATCGTGTATTAGGCGGTGGCATTGTACCTGGTTCTCTAGTATTAATTGGGGGTGATCCTGGAATAGGGAAATCAACATTACTATTACAGGTTTCCGCATTACTCTCGAATAAAGGGCATCGCGTACTTTATATTTCTGGAGAGGAATCTATTCGTCAAACGAAATTACGAGCAGAGCGTTTAGGAGTGATTTCTCAAGAGCTCTACATATACTCCGAAACAAACCTAGAGTTTTTAAACCAAACCATTGATGAAGTACAACCTAAATTTGTCATTGTGGATTCCATACAAACGGTCTTTCATCCAGAAGTAACAAGCGCCCCAGGTAGTGTCTCACAGGTTCGTGAATGTACAGCCGAGCTGATGCGAATCGCTAAAACAAAAGGTATTGCTATTTTTCTAGTAGGGCATGTCACAAAAGAGGGACAAATTGCAGGGCCACGTATTTTAGAGCATATGGTGGATACTGTACTGTACTTTGAAGGGGAGAGACATCATAATCATCGTATTTTACGAAGCCAAAAAAACCGCTTCGGATCTACAAATGAAATTGCTATATTTGAAATGCTTCAAGGTGGGTTAAAGGAAGTTCTAAACCCTTCTGAGTTATTTTTACAGGAGCGTTCACAAGGTGCGGCAGGGTCAACTATTGTAGCCTCAATGGAGGGGACAAGGCCAATTCTTGTTGAAATTCAATCCTTAGTTACGCCTACAAGCTTTAACTATCCTAAACGTATGGCCACAGGTGTCGATCAAAATCGAGTACAATTGCTAATGGCTGTACTAGAAAAGCGTATGGGTCTCATGCTACAAGCTCAGGATGCATATATTAAAGTTGCTGGTGGTGTCAAGCTGGATGAGCCAGCAATAGATTTAGCGGTGTTGACAAGCATTGTATCTAGTTTTAAGGATCAGGCAGTGCGTGCAACGGATTGCTTTATTGGTGAGGTCGGACTGACAGGTGAGGTCCGTCGGGTATCACGTATAGAACAGCGAGTCATTGAAGCGGCGAAGCTTGGATTTAAAAGAGCTTTCATTCCTTCTTCAAATATTGGTGGTTGGGAATTTCCGCAGGGAATTGAAATTGTTGGTGTAGAAACGATAAAAGATGCACTAAATGCATGCTTTAGAGAGTTATAAAGGAGGTTGTGCATGTTGGATATTATTCTGACATGCATTTTCCTTCATTTTTAATGCTAATATCGGAAACTCATATAAAAGAATAAACGTCCTAAATAATAGCTGATGAATGAATAAAGGATTTCATCTAGTACGAACAAAATAGAAGTTTGTAAAATTTTGTCTAACTATCTTATCCTTGTTTCACAACATCAAAAATAATGAGATTTTGCCTGAGCTCATGAAAGATTTTCTACCGTAAACTATGTATAATCTTAACTAACAATTAGGAGGTGACAGCTTGTGAAAAAATTTGTTCAAATTGCGTTTTTACTGATTGGAGGAGCATTGGGCCTTGTTTTCTTACCGCCATTATACGAATTGCTTCATTTATCATCTAATCCTTGGCTAGATAATCCTTATGTATCAGTAGCTCTAGGCGCACTTTTACTGTTTACACTATCTTTTGCATTTTCCGATTACTTTGTAAGGCTCATTAGCTGGATGGAAGAAGTTCTGTTTAAGGTTCCTATCGGAGATTTATTATTTGGTACGTTTGGTTTAATAATTGGGTTGATTGTCGCTTACTTTTTAGGCTTTGCCATTGATAGTGTACCATTCCCTATTATTTCGGAAGTATTTCCAATTATCCTGTCATTTGTATTAGGGTATTTAGGGTTCCGTCTAGGTTTTAGAAAAAGAGATGAGCTCATACAGCTTTTTACATTACGTAGTACCAATACGAAGAAAAAAGCTGCTGAAGGTGCTGAAGCTCAAGAGGTTCGTGGAAGCTACAAACTGCTAGATACAAGTGTAATTATTGATGGTCGTATTGCTGATATTTCTGAAACAGGCTTCATTGAGGGTATATTAGTTGTACCTCAATTTGTGCTCACAGAGCTTCAGCATATAGCTGATTCATCTGATACCTTAAAGCGCACAAGAGGTCGGCGTGGTTTAGATATTTTAAAAAAATTACAAGATGAGCGTAAGACAAAAGTTGAAATTACGGACGAGGATTTTGAAGATGTACAAGAGGTAGATTTAAAGCTTGTCCGTCTTGCAAAAAAAATGGGCAATGATACATGCATCGTTACCAATGATTTTAACCTGAATAAAGTCTGTGAGCTCCATCATGTAAAAGTGTTAAATATCAATGATTTAGCGAATGCAGTGAAACCTGTAGTTATACCAGGTGAAGATATGCAGGTTGTGGTTATAAAGGATGGCAAAGAGCATAACCAAGGAGTTGCCTATTTAGATGATGGTACGATGATTGTGGTTGAAGGTGGTCGTAGTTATATCGGACAGGCAATTACAGTTACAGTTACTAGTGTGCTGCAAACATCGGCAGGTCGTATGATATTTGCTAAGCCGAAGGACGATTAGGATGTGGAGAAATGCAATATGAAGTGGTTCTACCTGCTGCCGGAAGTGGAAAGCGTATGGGTGCAGGGCAAAATAAATTATTTTTAAAGCTTTTAGAGAAACCTATTCTGGTACACACGCTAGAAGTGTTTCAACAAGATCCCGCTTGCACAGGTATTTGGCTCGCTGTAAAACCAGAAGAGCGTGGATTTATTCAAAAAATGCTAGAGGACTATAGGATTACTAAAGTGAAGGGTTTACCTGATGGGGGTGCTGAGCGACAGCATTCGGTTCATTCTTGCATGAAAGAGATGCAACAGGTAGATATTGTGCTTGTCCATGACGCAGCACGCCCGTTTATTACGCATGATATCATTGCAAAGCTTGTACAGAACGCGCATCATCATGGTGCAGCAATTGCAGGGGTTCGTGCGAAAGATACGATGAAAAAAGTATCAATGAATGGCATTATAGAGGAAACGGTTGATCGAGAAAGCCTTTGGATGGTGCAAACTCCACAAGCATTCCGTTTTGAATTAATTATGGAAGCGGAGGACGTAGCTGAAAAAGTAGGTTTTCTTGGGACAGATGAGGCAATGCTAATGGAGCGTCTCGGACATCAGGTACACATCGTAGAAAGTAGTTATGAAAATGTAAAAATGACAACACAAGAAGACTTAGTATTTGGTGAGGCAATTTTGCGTAAGCGTGGATCATTCAATCATTAAGAAATATTATTTATAGAGGCTATTCATTCGTAGTTTGTTAAGGATGGATAGTCTTTTTTATTTGTTTTGTTTGGGAAAAATTATATGGTCAGAATGCCTTATTGCTTCGTAATCTGTTCATCCATATATGTATGATAATAATGACATAACTGCTAGTCGAATTAGAAACGAAGGCGTAGAAGAGAATAAAAAGTTGGAATGCTCCAATAAAGTGGATTTTATCCATGTGTGATTGTTTTATATGTAAAATGAAATAGTGGATATATGATTAATAAGGTAATAGAATAGATGAAAAGATGTGAGGGGTGTTTATTGTGTCATTAAATGATTGGTTGAATCAAAAGGTTCCAGAAATTACAGGTTCATTAACTAGTATAAATAAACAGTACATCGACGTTGACAACTCAATAGGCTTTGATGGACGAGATCGGGTTATAAAAATAATAGATAATTTCCATGAGGTGCTGTTTCCTGGCATTTATATGACAAGACCTATTGATGAAACAAGGGTGAACGTAGTTTGCAGTAATAAGCTTCGTGAAACAGCATTAGATTTGCGGGATATTATCGAAAAAGTATTATTTTATAATATGGAGGATAGTGATCCTGCCAATTGCGAGAAGTATTGCCGTGAACAAGCAGACAAAATTGTTATGAATTTGATTAATCGATTTCCTGCCATTCGCCAAGTGCTACAAACAGATATTCAAGCGGCATATAATGGTGACCCAGCAGCTCTTTCCACAGAGGAAATTTTGCTAAGCTATCCATCTATTGTGGCTGTTTATATTCACCGCATCGCACATGAGTTATACGAAATGGGTGTACAAATTGTGCCTCGAATTATGTCAGAATATGCGCACCGATTAACGGGTATCGATATTCATCCAGGGGCTACAATAGGAGAATCATTCTTTATTGACCATGGAACAGGTGTAGTTATCGGTGAAACTTGTACTATCGGTAAGAATGTAAAAATTTATCAAGGTGTAACATTAGGTGCACTAAGCTTCCCATTAGATGAAAATGGTAATCCAATTAAGGGCATTAAGCGTCATCCGAATATTGCCGACAATGTTGTCATTTATGCTGGTGCTACTATCTTAGGGGGCGAGACGACGATTGGGCACGATTCCGTTTTAGGAAGTAATATTTGGCTAACACACTCTGTTCCCCCTTATTCACGTGTTTATAATTCACAGCCATCTCCGAATATTAGCAACAGTCAAATGAAAAATATAGAGTATCATATTTAAAGAATGTGGGGCAGTCTAGAGAGTGTAGCTTTCTAAACTGCCCATTACTGCTATAGGAGGATAATTATTAAAGCGCTTTTCAAACAACCTAGGGCAAATTTTGATATGATAATGATAAATATTAATTAAAGGAAGATGAATATGTTTCGAATTGGACAAGGTTTTGACGTACATGCATTTGAAGAAGGTCGTCCATTAATTATTGGTGGCATTACCATTCCGCATGAAAAAGGACTAGTAGGACATTCAGATGCGGATGTTCTCTTACACACTGTCACAGATGCGGCTCTAGGAGCAATTGGAGAAGGGGATATTGGCCGTCATTTTCCAGATACAGACCCTGCATTTAAGGACGCGGACTCAGCAAAATTATTAGAGTACATTTGGAAGATTGTTGAGGATAAGGGTTATTCTCTAGGTAATGTCGATTGTACCATTATGGCACAGCGTCCTAAAATGGCCCCCTATATTGGACAGATGCAACAACGTATCGCTGAATTATTACACGCAGAGCCTTCACAGGTAAATGTTAAAGCAACTACAACTGAACGATTAGGTTTTACAGGTCGCGAGGAAGGTATTGCGGCAATGGCAACAATTCTATTGATCAAGAAATAAATGTGGATGAACCCCGCTTTTATTTCCTGTAACAGAGTGGTAAAATGAACAAAGTCAATTTTTGATCGAAAATTTAGGAGGCTTTTAATTATGACGAAAGAAGTTCGCGTTCGTTACGCGCCATCTCCAACAGGTTATTTACATATCGGTGGAGCGCGTACCGCATTATTCAATTATTTATATGCAAAACATCATAACGGTAAATTCATTGTACGTATTGAAGATACGGATATTGAACGTAATGTAGAGGGCGGAGAAGCATCTCAACTAGATAACCTAAAATGGTTAGGTATTGAATATGATGAGTCCATTGATATTGGTGGACCTTATGCGCCTTATCGTCAAATGGAACGTCTTGATATTTATAAAGAGCACGCTGAAAAACTATTAGAGCAAGGTGTAGCCTACAAGTGTTTCTGTTCTTCTGAAAAGCTTGAAGCATCTCGTGAAGAACAAAAAGCAAGAGGTGTAGCTGCTCCTACTTATGATGGTACATGTCGCCACTTATCAGCAGATGAAATCGCTGCTAAAGAAGCGGCAGGTGAGCCATACACAATCCGTATGCGTGTACCTGAAAGTGTAACATACGAATTTGAAGATTTAGTTCGTGGACAAGTTACCTTTGAGTCTAAAGATATTGGTGATTGGGTGCTTGTAAAAGCAAATGGTATTCCAACATATAACTATGCGGTTGTTTTAGATGATCACTTTATGGAAATCTCTCACGTTTTCCGCGGTGAGGAGCATTTATCGAATACACCAAAGCAAATGATGATTTTTGATGCATTTGGTTGGGAATATCCACGCTTTGGACATATGACATTAATTATTAACGAAAACCGTAAAAAACTATCTAAGCGTGATGAATCGATTATTCAATTTGTTACGCAATATAAAGATTTAGGTTATCTTCCTGAAGCGATGTTTAACTTCTTTGCGCTACTTGGTTGGTCTCCAGAGGGAGAAGAAGAGATTTTCTCAAAAGAAGAATTTATCAAAATGTTTGATGAAAAACGTCTTTCAAAATCACCATCTATGTTCGATAAACAAAAGCTAACATGGATGAATAATCAATATATTAAAAAGTTGTCTTTGGAAGAAGTGGTAGCATTATCTTTACCACATCTACAAAAAGCAGGCTTATTACCTGAAGAGCTTACTGCAGAGCAACATGCTTGGGCGACGGATTTAATCGCACTTTATCATGACCAAATGAGCTTTGGTGCAGAAATTGTCGAATTATCTAGCCTATTCTTTAAAGACCATATTGAATATGATGAAGAAGCAAAAGAGGTTTTAGCAGGAGAGCAAGTACCTGAAGTAATGGCGGCATTTAAAGCACAATTGGAAGAGCTAGAAGAGTTTACACCAGATGCGGTAAAAGCTGCGATTAAAGCTGTACAAAAGACAACTGGTCATAAAGGTAAAAATCTGTTCATGCCAATCCGTGTTGTGACAACAGGTGAAACACATGGACCAGAGTTGCCGAACGCCATTTGTTTAATTGGTAAAGAGAAAGCAATTGACCGTGTAGAAAAATTTGCACAATAAAGATAAATTTATTGACAATTCATTCTTTCGTTGTAAAATGTATTTACATTGAAAAAGCGTTGATAAGGAGAAGTAAGTGGCGCATGCTCTTAAGAGAGGACCATCATCGGCTGAAAGTGGTCTGAGCCTAGGCAAAACTGAAATGCACCTTTGAGCATAAAGCTGAACGAGAGTAGGCTTTATCGAGTCATCCCCGTTAATGGATGTCCAAAGTGGAAGACCTTTTGTCTTCAATCAGAGTGGAACCACGCAAATCGAGCGTCTCTGTCATTCCTTTTAGGAGTGATAGAGGCGCTTTTTTTATTCAACAGAAAAGGAGAGTGAAATACAATGGGTATTCAAATTTTTAACTCATTAACACGACAAAAGGAAACCTTTGTACCGCTAGAAGAGGGCAAGGTAAAAATGTATGTCTGCGGTCCTACGGTTTATAACTATATCCATATTGGGAATTCACGTCCTGTAATTGTTTATGATACAGTACGTCGTTATTTTCAGTATAAAGGCTATGATGTAAAGTTTGTTTCCAATTTTACGGATGTAGACGATAAAATTATTAAAGCAGCAAATGAGCTTGGTGAAGAAGTACACGAATTAACAGAGCGTTTTATTGCAGCCTATTTTGAAGATGTTACAGCACTGGGATGCAAAAAGGCAGATGTTCATCCACGTGTGACAGAGCATATGGACGATATCATTCAATTTATTCAAGTGCTAATTGAAAAGGGCTACGCTTATGAGTCTGCAGGAGATGTGTATTACCGTACTCGTAAATTTGATGGCTACGGTAAATTATCACACCAATCAGTTGACGATTTAAAAATCGGTGCTCGTATTGAAGCGGGCGAGAAAAAAGATGATGCGCTAGATTTTGCTTTATGGAAAGCTGCTAAGCCAGGTGAGATATTCTGGGAAAGCCCATGGGGAGATGGCCGTCCAGGGTGGCATATTGAGTGTTCTGTAATGGCTCGTGAACATTTAGGAGATACTATTGATATTCATGCTGGTGGGCAGGATTTAACTTTCCCTCACCACGAAAATGAAATTGCTCAATCAGAGGCACACAATGATAAAACATTTGCGCGTTATTGGATGCATAACGGGTATATTAATATTGATAATGAAAAGATGTCCAAATCTCTTGGGAATTTTATTCTTGTGAATGATATCCGTAAACAAATTGACCCGCAGATATTGCGTTTCTTCATGCTATCTGTCCATTATCGTCATCCAATTAACTTTGCGAAGGACCTAGTAGAAGCTGCTGCGTCAGGTTTAGAGCGCATTCGGACAGGATACAACAATGTGAAGCATCGCCTTACGACTACTGTAAGCTTAGGTGATCATTCAGAAGAATGGCTGAACAAAATTGCGGAACAGAAAGCGCATTTTGAAGAGGCAATGGATGATGATTTTAATACAGCCAACGCTATTTCTGTATTATTTGAAGTAGCTCGTATTGCTAATATTTACTTAAATGAAGCCAATACTTGCAAGAAGGTATTAGAAACCTTTATTGAAACCTTTGAAGTACTAGGTGACGTCTTAGGTATTGAATTTGCAAAAGAAGAAGAACTATTAGACGAAGAAATTGAAGCATTACTACAAGAGCGCGTCGAGGCACGTAAAAATCGTGATTTTGCTCGCTCTGATGAGATCCGTGACCATTTGCAAGCCCAAGGTATCATTTTAGAAGATACGCGACAAGGAACTAGATGGAAACGAGGGTAATTAAGTTGGATAAACTTCGCAATGAAGATGTTAAACAATTAAAAGCGCTGGCGTTAGCCTATATGGGTGATGCCGTATTGGAACAAAAGGTCCGAGAATATTTGCTACGCTCTGGTCGTGTTAAACCAAACACACTACATCGAGAGGCAACTCGCTACGTCTCAGCAAAAGCGCAATCGATGATCGTTCATCGCATGATGGATGAAAATTATTTAACAGAGGAGGAATTGGCTGTGTTCCGCCGTGGACGCAATGCCAAATCCGGCTCTGTACCAAAAAATACGGATGTCCAAACCTATCGTAATAGCTCAGGCTTTGAGGCGGTGCTTGGTAGTTTATATTTATTGAATGAACTAGAACGCGTCTACGAAATCATTGCATATGCTATTCAAATAATCGAGGAATCAAAAGGAGTGTCTAAATAATGGCAGAACAGAATGGTGAAATTATTGCCGGTAAAAACCCAGTGTTAGAAGCACTTCGTTCAGGCCGCGATATGAATAAAGTATGGATTGCAGAAGGAGTAAAAAAATCTGGAGTCAATGAACTGCTAGATTTAGCCCGTGAACGTGGTGTCATAGTTCAATTTGTCCCAAAAAAGAAAGTTGATCAATTATCAAGTGCTAATCATCAAGGTATCGTTGCTTCTGTTGCCGCTTATAAGTATGCTGAACTAGAGGATTTATTTGCAGCCGCAGCTAATAAACAGGAAGATCCTTTTTTCTTAATCTTAGATGAGTTAGAGGATCCTCATAATCTAGGGTCTATTATGAGAACGGCTGATGCTATAGGAGCACATGGTATTATTATTCCTAAGCGCCGATCAGTGAGTCTAACAG
Organism: Lysinibacillus sp. UBA5994; assembly: GCF_002429725.1. NCBI lineage: Bacteria > Bacillati > Bacillota > Bacilli > Caryophanales > Bacillaceae > Lysinibacillus > Lysinibacillus sp. UBA5994. Next base: position 160,782 of record NZ_DJAU01000038.1, read on the forward strand.
CAGTAGTGGCAAAGGCATCTACAGGAGCGATTGAACACGTTCCAGTTGTACGTGTAAACAATCTTGCTCAAACTATAGATGAATTAAAAGAACGCGGTGTATGGATTGCAGGGACAGATGCAAAGGGATCTGCAGATTATCGAAAAATGGATGCAACATTACCATTAGCCATCATTATCGGTAGTGAGGGCAAAGGGATGGGGCGTTTATTAAAAGAAAAATGCGATTTTTTATATCACTTACCGATGGTTGGGCATGTCACATCACTGAACGCATCAGTAGCAGCGGCTTTATTAATGTACGAAGTGTATCGTAAACGTCAAGAAGCGATTGAATAACAATGAAAAACATTTTGCTTGTTGATGGCTATAATATGATTGGATCTTGGAAAGAGCTGCGGCCATTGCGTGATACGAATTTTGAGGATGCGCGAAGAAGGTTGATAGAACTCATGGCTGAATATAAAGCAGCAATGGGTTGGCGCGTAATTATTGTTTTTGACGCCCATCTTGTACCAGGAGTAGAGCAATCTTATATAGAAAATGATGTAGAAGTCATTTATACACGAAAAAATGAAACAGCAGATGAACGTATTGAAAAAATGACACATGAATTAAAGGCTAGAAATGTACAAATTCATGTAGCAACTTCTGATATGGCAGAGCAAAGTGTTATATTTGGGAATGGTGCCTTAAGGAAATCGGCTAGAGAGCTAGAAATTGATACAAGTATTATCCAACATAAAATTACTCATGATGTGAAGCGGAAGCAAGAAAGTAAGCCGCCTTCTCGTATAGAATTAAAGCCAGATGTTGCGCTCGCCTTTGAAAAATGGCGACGAGGGTTGAAATGATTGATTGACGCATATTTTCCAATTCCGTTATACTGTTTCTAATTATCTGTTGTGGCTGAGGTGATACCATGTTTAAAAATAGCATTGTACAAGTGACACAAGATTTTGAACGATTCAATGATGAAGAGCTTATTGAAATGGTGCATCAAGGTAATACAGATGCGTTGGATTATTTAATTACAAAATACCGTTTGTTAGTAAGAGCGAAGGCAAGATCCTATTTTTTAATCGGAGCAGATAAGGAAGACATTGTACAAGAGGGCATGATAGGCTTATATAAAGCGATTCGTGATTTTAAAGGAGATAAGCTTGCATCATTCAGAGCTTTTGCAGAGTTATGTATTACAAGACAGATTATCACAGCTATTAAAACAGCAACTAGGCAAAAGCATATACCTCTAAATTCCTATATCTCTTTGGACAAGCCTATATTCGACGAAGAGTCAGACCGAACGCTTATGGATGTACTAACGGGTGCTATTATGGATGATCCAGAAGAATTGATGATTCATAGAGAAGAGTTTGGATATTTAGAAGAAAAGATGAGTGAGATTTTAAGTGAATTAGAGCTACAAGTTTTAGCCTTATATCTAGACGGCCAGTCTTATCATGAAATTTCCGCCAAATTAAATCGTCATGTGAAATCTATCGATAATGCATTGCAGCGGGTAAAACGTAAATTAGAACGTCATTTAGTCCTTGAGGAAATGTCTTAGCCCATTTAGGCCTTTATTGACATTGACAAATATAGGTGTTAGTCTTAAAAAGACAAAGTGCCGAAAAAGGTGATTATATGGCAAAAAAAGTCGTGCTAAATTGTGAGAAATGCGGTTCGAGAAATTACACGTTCCCAGCTAAAGAAGGTTCAACTGTACGTCTCGAATTAAAGAAATTTTGCTCGCATTGCAATGAACATACAATGCATAAACAAACGCTATAAAATGATATGTAAATAGACAGATTTGATTGATTCGGAGGTTAAGCTAGAATGGGCAAGATCAAAAGCTTTTTCAGCGATGTAATGTCAGAAATGCGCAAAACAAGCTGGCCGAAAAGTAAAGAACTGACGAAATATACAGTCGTTGTAATTTCAACTGTTGTCATTATGGCTTTATTTTTTGTGTTAGTTGACTTAGGTATTTCATCATTATTCCGCTGGTACTTAGATTTATAATTTAGTAAATAGCATATTTTTGAAATAGCCCGTCCATTGCAATAACGGGTTTTTTCGTTTGTTTTATCTTCATTCATTCAGCAGAAAACCCCATCTAATGGGATCGGTGGGATGGATGAAGTGAAGCACAAAGCAGTAAAATCTCCTCATTATGATAAATACTACTAGGAGAGTATGATAGTAGCGATAGATGACTATGCTAGTTTCGGTATATATCATCGAGCTTTCGCAAGTAATTAGCGAAAGCTATATTTTTCTAATGAGATGTTTGTGAAAAGAGTAAAAATGCATTGAGCGTATCGCGATTCATTTTCACTTTTATTTGTAAGGGAGGGACGGACGAGGAGTCCTAGTAGTTATGGAGAAAAATTGGTATGTTGTTCATACGTATTCAGGGTATGAAAACCGTGTAAAAGCAAACCTAGAGAAACGTGTAGAAACAATGGGAATGCAAGATAAAATCTTCCGTGTGATTGTTCCTGAGCATGAAGAAACAGAAATGAAGGATGGAAAAAAACGTACAATGATGCGTAAAGTTTTCCCTGGTTATGTGTTAGTAGAGTTAATCATGACAGATGATTCTTGGTATGTAGTTCGAAATACACCTGGTGTTACGGGCTTTATCGGTTCATCTGGTGGAGGAGCAAAACCAACACCGTTATTACCTGAAGAAGCAGATCGTTTACTACAACAAATGGGTATGACTGATAAAGTTGTAGAAGTGGACATTACTGTTGGTGAAGCAGTAGAAGTATTAGAAGGGCCGTTTGCTCATTTCCAAGGACGTGTTGAAGAAATTGACACAGAAAAAGGAAAAATTAAAGTGACGGTTGATATGTTTGGTCGCGAAACGATTATGGAGCTAGATTTCGAACAAGTTCAAAAATTATAGTTCTAACATTAGAACATTACATGCTAATTGGTAGATGTTTCGCAGATTTTGTTAATTACTACTTGCTTAAAAAAATTAAAAGTGGTATCATTTCATAGGTCAGACTGTCATACTTTTGTTTGACGTCTGTAATGATAATTTTAATGTTATCGGCACTTAGCTGACAGACAGATATTGAGTGGGAGGGGCAACCCAATTACCACATCACGGACTTAAGGAGGTGTGTCTCGTGGCTAAAAAAGTTATTAAAGTTGTTAAACTTCAAATCCCTGCTGGTAAAGCTAACCCAGCTCCACCGGTTGGTCCTGCATTAGGTCAAGCGGGTGTGAACATCATGGGATTCTGTAAAGAATTTAATGCGCGTACTGCTGATCAAGCTGGTCTTATTATCCCAGTTGAAATTTCAGTATTCGAAGATCGTTCTTTCACTTTCATTACAAAAACTCCACCTGCAGCAGTTCTACTTAAAGTAGCAGCTGGTATCCAATCTGGATCTGGTGAACCAAACCGTAAAAAAGTGGCAACGGTTAAACGTGATAAAGTTCGCGAAATCGCTGAAACTAAAATGCCAGACCTTAACGCTGCTTCAGTAGAAGCTGCTATGTTAATGGTAGAAGGTACTGCACGAAGCATGGGTATTGTTATCGAAGACTAATCCCAGTTACTTGATGTTTTGTTTTTTGGAAGGTTGCGAAGTTTCTTTGTGAACACGCAACCTTTATTCGTGGGAGGTAAAATCCGCTATAACCACAATCAAGGAGGAAATATATAATGGCTAAAAAAGGTAAAAAACTGCAAGATGCAGCAAAATTAATTGATCGTAACGCACTTTACACTGCACAAGAAGCAATCGAACTTGCTCAAAAAACTAGCACAGTAAACTTCGACGCTACTGTAGAAGTTGCTTTCCGCTTAGGTATTGATACTCGTAAGAACGACCAACAAATCCGTGGTGCAGTAGTACTACCAAACGGTACTGGTAAAACTCAACGCGTATTAGTATTTGCAAAAGGTGAAAAACTTAAAGAAGCTGAAGCAGCTGGTGCTGACTATGTAGGCGATGCAGAATACATCCAAAAAATCCAACAAGGTTGGTTTGACTTCGATGTAATCGTAGCAACTCCTGACATGATGGGTGAAGTTGGTAAACTTGGTCGTGTATTAGGGCCTAAAGGTTTAATGCCAAACCCTAAAACTGGTACAGTTACTTTTGATGTAACAAAAGCTATCGAAGAAATCAAAGCTGGTAAAGTAGAATACCGTGCTGATAAAGCTGGTATTATCCACGCTCCTATCGGTAAAGTTTCTTTCTCAGCAGAAAAATTAGTAGAAAACTTCTTAGCTGTTTTTGATGTAGTTCAAAAAGCAAAACCTGCTGCAGCTAAAGGTACTTACATGAAATCTGTAAATGTTACAACTACAATGGGTCCAGCGGTTAAAATTGACGCTTCTAACGTAGTAGTAAAATAATTTATATATATGTATTGACGATAGTGGCTATATGTGATACTATAGTTGCTGTTGTGAATTATCCAT
>NZ_DJAU01000037.1:0-17389 GCF_002429725.1 Lysinibacillus sp. UBA5994
TACACAGATATTTTAACTGAAGCAGTAGAGATTACATTTTTAGACGAAGCAAAGGCTGCTGTCGCAAAATAGTTTCTAGTACTTATTTCTATATTTTAGAAACACTCATGTATATTAAAAATACATGAGTGTTTTGCGTTTTCACGGGCATACTAAATTCGTCAGTTGTTAAAGGAGGAGTTTATATGCCTAGAAAAGGTATCATGTCACCTCGTTTAAAAGAAGAGATCGCAAAAGAACTTGGATTTTATGATGTTGTGCAAAAGGAAGGCTGGGGCGGCATAAAAGCTCGTGATGCTGGTAATATGGTCAAACGTGCCATAGAAATGGCAGAACGGGCAAGTAGTGAGCAAGAGCGTAAGTAGACTGTTTTTGCTAAAATAGTCATCTTATAAAGTTTCATTCAGCAGGGATGAAAATCCTTACTGACACAACAAATACAACTGACGAGAGAGAGCCGTTACTCCGAATAGGGTAAACGGTTCTTTTTTTCCATTTTCGTATTCTCAATATGGTAAAATAAAATGAATAATCTTGCGCGAAAAAAAGAACTGTTTATACGTGTAGCTATAAGGAGGAAGAAAGATGCTTTATGTAAAGGCGCCTGCAAAAATCAATTTAACATTAGATGTACTTTATAAAAGACCGGATAATTTTCACGAAGTGGAGATGGTTATGACAACAGTCGATTTAGCTGATCGTATCAGTCTTGAATCTCGAGAAGATGGTGTTATTCAAATAATTTCAACAGATAATTTTGTACCAAATGACCATCGTAATTTTGCTTATCAGGCAGCGCGTCTCATTAAAGATACATATGGCATTAGACAAGGTGTATCCATTACGATTGAAAAGGAAATCCCTATAGCAGCAGGACTCGCAGGAGGTAGTAGTGATGCAGCTGCAACATTAAAAGGGCTAAATGAACTGTGGGATTTAGGTTTATCAATAGATGAATTAGCGGAACTTGGTGCTAAAATTGGTTCGGATGTTTCGTTTTGTGTTTACGGAGGCACGGCACTCGCTACAGGACGAGGCGAAAAAATAAAGGAATTACCAGCTCCACCTAATTGTTGGGTTGTACTAGCTAAGCCTAAAATTGGTGTGTCGACAGCAGAAGTTTATGGGGGTCTTAAGGTTGAAGGACTGCAACACCCCAATACACAGCAGATGATACAAGCTATAGAGACAAAAGATTATGAGCTATTATGTTCTTCATTAGGAAATGTTTTGGAAACTGTAACATTTAAGCTACACCCAGAAGTTGTGATGTTAAAGGAACAAATGAAGCGCTTTGGGGCAGATGCCACGCTAATGAGTGGAAGCGGTCCAACTGTATTTGGGCTAGTGGATAGTGAAGCTCGTGTAAGTCGCATTTATAATGGTTTACGTGGTTTTTGTGAGGAAGTTTATGCAGTACGAATTTTGGGTGAGCGAAATACGCTTGCTTAGAAACGCAAATTTGTGTTAATTTTACCTATAAATATTCGTGTATAGGAGAGGGTCGCATGAAATGGAAGCGTAGTGAACGACTAGTTGATATGACGTACTACTTACTAGAACATCCACATCAGCTGATCCCGCTAACTTATTTTTCAGAACTATATCAATCTGCTAAGTCATCCATTAGTGAAGATTTAACGATTGTAAAAGAAACATTCGAAGAAAAAGGAATCGGGTTATTGATGACAGTGCCGGGTGCTGCAGGAGGAGTAAAGTATATTCCGAAAATGTCCGAGGCTGAAGTACGTTTAGTGATTCAAGATTTAAAAGCAGAGCTAGAACATTCAGATCGATTGTTACCAGGTGGTTACTTATTTATGACGGACTTGCTTGGAAACCCAGATTTAATTAATCGTGTAGGAAAGGTCTTTGCTTCGGCCTTTGCAGATCAACAAATCGATGTCATAATGACAGTAGCAACTAAAGGGATATCCATCGCTCATGCCATTGCAAGACATTTAAATGTACCAGTGGTTGTTGTGAGAAGAGATAGTAAAGTAACAGAAGGTTCTACAGTAAGCATTAACTATGTATCTGGTTCTTCTAGAAGAATTCAGACAATGGTATTATCAAAAAGAAGCATGAAGAGTGGACAACGTGTATTAATTACTGACGACTTTATGAAGGTCGGCGGTACTATGAATGGCATGAAAAATCTCTTAGAGGAGTTTGACTGTCAGCTAGCAGGCATTGCAGTGCTTGTGGAGGCTGAGCATGCGGACGAAACATTAGTAGATGATTATTATTCACTTGTAAAGCTTCATGAAGTTAATGAAAAAGATCGAACAATTGCATTAAGTGAAGGTAACTATTTTTCTAAAAGGGGACATGACAAATGAAAGTAGTAGCAACAACAAATGCACCAGCAGCAATCGGACCATATTCACAAGGTATTATTGTTAACGGAATGTTTTATAGCTCTGGTCAAATTCCATTAACAGCTACAGGTGATTTAGTGGAAGGCGATATAACTGTACAAACAAATCAAGTATTTGCTAATTTAAAAGCTGTTTTAGCGGAAGCTGGAACTTCTTTAGATAATGTTGTAAAAACAACGGTCTTTATGAAAGATATGAATGACTTTGTAGCGATGAATGAAGTTTATGCAAATCATTTCGGTGATCATAAACCAGCTCGTTCAGCTGTAGAGGTAGCCCGTCTTCCGAAAGATGTAAAAGTAGAAATCGAAGTAATCGCAATCGTAAAATAAATAAAACTTATTAAGCTCACTAAAGAGAATCTTTATTCTTTTTAGTGGGTTTTTTTACGCCGACAAACAATTGTCAAAAATTACGTATATAAGAAAAAATATTATTCTAATAAGTATTCAAATTTTTTAGAAAATTTGATAGACTATGAAAAGGAAAATATTCGGTAATTGAGAATATAATATTTTCATTTAGGCATCCAAGAAGAGAGGTGGTGAGAAAATGGAAGTTACTGATGTGAGATTACGTCGGGTACAGACGGATGGTCGCATGCGTGCGATTGCTTCCATTACACTTGATAATGAGTTTGTTGTTCACGATATTCGTGTCATTGATGGAAATACTGGTTTATTTGTAGCTATGCCTAGTAAACGAACACCAGATGGGGAATTTAGAGATATTGCTCATCCAATTAATTCTGATACTCGAAATAAAATTCAGGAGATTATTTTAAACGAGTATCATAACTCTAGTGAAATAGAGGAAGCTGGTAAAGAAGAAGAATTAGAGGGAATCGGTGTGTAATAAATAGTAAATAACTTACTTTTTAAGGATATGTTACAAACTTACGGTAAAAAAGATAGGAAGAACTCTTCTAGTTGGAAGGGTTCTTTTTATTTTGATAAAAAGATAATATGAGCAATTTCAGGATATACTTCATGACATTCGAGCATAAGGTGCATTGGATTTAGGAATTCATGTTTTTGTCAACTCTACATGCCTTGAAAATAGATGAATTTTGCTATATAGTCATAAGAGAAAATGAGCGTATTGGAGGACTTACAGATGAGCAATATTTTTGCTGTCATTTTGGCTGCAGGTCAAGGTACACGTATGAAGTCCAAATTATATAAAGTGCTCCATCCAGTATGTGGGAAACCAATGGTACAACATGTGGTGGATCATATTCAGACGTTAGATGTGAATCGCATTGTAACGGTTGTCGGACATGGTGCTGAAAAAGTGCAACAACAGCTTGGTGATAAAAGTGAGTATGTGCTGCAGGCTGAACAACTAGGTACAGCGCACGCTGTGCAACAAGCAGAGGCCATTTTAGGTAATGAAGAAGGTACAACATTAGTTGTATGTGGAGATACACCACTAATTCGTCCTGAAACGATGCAAGCTCTATTCGAACATCATCAAGCAAAGAATGCTAAAGCAACTATTTTAACTGCAATTGCTGAAAATCCAACTGGCTATGGCCGTATATTACGTGGCAGTAACGGACAGGTGGAGCAAATTGTTGAACAAAAGGATGCTTCAGCAGAGCAGCAATTAGTAAAAGAAATAAACACAGGCACATATTGCTTTGATAACAAATTATTATTTGAAACATTGAAGCTTGTGAAAAATGATAATGCTCAAGGTGAATACTATTTACCAGATGTCATTGAAATTTTACAAAAGCAAGGTGATATTGTTGAAGCATATGTCACTGATGATTTTGAAGAAACACTAGGTGTTAACGATCGCGTGGCTTTATCACAAGCCGAGACATTAATGCGTACAAGAATCAACGAGAAACATATGCGGAATGGTGTAACAATTATCCATCCTGAAACAACGCATATTAGTGCAGATGCAGTTATTGGGCGTGATACGGTGATTCAACCTGGCTCAATGATTGAAGGTGCTACTGTGATCGGTGAAGATTGCATTATCGGGCCAAACACTCAAATCATAGATAGCCGCGTTGGTGATCGTACAACTATACATTCTTCAGTTGTCCGTGAAAGCGCTATTGCAGAGGATACTGCTATTGGGCCATTTGCTCATATTCGACCACTTTCAGACATCGGTAGTCATGTCAAAATTGGTAACTTTGTAGAAGTGAAGAAAAGCAAGCTAGATAATGGCTCGAAAGTTTCACATTTAAGTTATATTGGCGATGCTGAGATCGGTAGTAACGTCAATATTGGTTGTGGTTCCATTACAGTAAACTATGATGGAAAAAACAAGTTCAAAACAATTATTGAAGATGATGTATTTGTAGGATGTAATACTAACTTAGTAGCGCCAGTGAAAGTTGGAAAAGGTTCATTTATTGCAGCAGGTTCTACAATTACAAAAGAAGTTCCTGAAGATGCACTTGCCATAGCTCGTGCAAGACAAGAAAACAAACCGAATTATGTAAGCAAATTAAATTCAAAATAATTATCAACTAAACAGGAGGCCATCATGCCGTATCATTATGCAAACTCACAATTAAAAATATTTTCACTTAACTCTAATAATCCATTAGCTCAAGAAATTGCGCAGGAAATGGGCGTAGAATTAGGTAAATCTTCTGTTAAGCACTTCAGTGATGGAGAGATTCAAATTAGCATTGAAGAAAGTATTCGAGGTTGTGATGTGTTTATCGTGCAGTCTACTTCTGCACCTGTAAACGAACATTTAATGGAGCTTTTAATTATGGTAGATGCAGTTAAACGTGCATCTGCTCGTACAGTAAACGTTGTAATGCCTTATTATGGTTATGCACGCCAAGATCGTAAAGCAAAAGCGCGCGAGCCAATTACAGCTAAATTAGTGGCAAACCTACTTGAAACTGCTGGTGCAACACGTGTTATCGTATTAGATTTACACGCACCTCAAATCCAAGGGTTCTTCGATATCCTAATCGACCACTTAATGGCAGTACCATTACTATCTGATTACTTCAAATCTAAAGGTATTCCAGGAGATGAGATCGTTATTGTTTCACCAGATCATGGTGGGGTAACACGTGCTCGTAAAATGGCTGAACGATTAAAAGCACCGATTGCAATTATTGACAAACGTCGTCCGAAACCAAACGTTGCGGAAGTGATGAACATTGTTGGTAATGTTGATGGTAAAGTGGCAATCTTGATTGATGATATTATTGATACAGCAGGTACAATTACAATTGGGGCAGATGCGTTACGTGCTGCTGGTGCAAAAGAAGTTTACGCTTGCTGTTCACACCCTGTATTATCTGGTCCAGCAATTGAACGTATTGAAAACTCTGCTATTAAAGAATTAGTGGTGACAAATACAATTCAGCTTTCAGACGAGAAAAAATCTCCAAAAATTACAGAGCTTTCTGTAGCTAAATTAATGGCGGATGCTATCTCTCGCGTTTATGAAAATAAATCTGTAAGTACTCTATTTGATTAATAAATATTGTAAGTATAAGACCAATCTACTCTTTGAGAAGATTGGTCTTTTCTATATAAATTGGACACTATTTCATCAAGACGAAGAAATAGATGAGTGTTTTATGTGTGAGCCTTCTCACAAAGGGGTATAATAATAATGTGTCTTAATAATATTTACTCTACCTTAAACAAATAGAGCTAAGTATTATCATAGCCTACAACGAATTATTGTTGAGGCGTAAATAATTTTCTTGGAAGGGGAATAAAGAAGTATGAGTACAGTATTAAGTGTTACAAAGCGCGAAACTGGGCATCGTTCAACATTAACCCAACTTAGAAAAGGGGGAGCCATTCCTGCAGTTATTTACGGCTACAAAGTAGATTCAACCCCAATTTCTATTGCTGCAAAAGATTTTAAAAAGTCCATTCAAAAAAATGGGCAAAATAGTGTGTTTTCGCTAGAGTTAGAGGGGAAAAAGGTGAATGCTGTTGTGTCAGAGATTCAGCAATGTTCATTGAAAGATGAAGTAAATCATATTGACTTTTTAGCCATTAATATGGCGGAAGAGCTAGAAGCTGATGTCCCGATTAAATTACTTGGACAGTCAGTTGGTGTGAGTGAGGGCGGTATTTTAATGCAGCCTAACTTAGAATTAAAAGTTAAAGTAAAGCCAACAGAGTTACCCGAATCAATTGATGTGGACATTTCATCGTTGAAAATTGGGGAATCCCTAACAGTAGCAGATATTCGCGATGCTACATCTGTTGAAATTATTAGTGAAGATGATTATATGTTAGTAACCATTGTGGCGCCTGTTTCTGTAGAGGAAGAGACTACAGAAAATGAAGAAGGGCAAGAGTCAGTATAAAAGTAAATACGCTTAAGGCTAATAAGAAGGCTATAGCTTTCTTGTTAGCCTTATTTTTTATGCCTTTTAACAATTGTACAAAATGCTTTCTAGGCGTGCTATATGGTAAAATAATGACTATTAGATTTGAAAGAAGAGAGGTACTTATGAAAATTATCGTTGGTTTAGGAAACCCAGGTAAACCTTATGAGCATACAAGACATAATATCGGCTTTGATGTGATTGATGCGTTAGCAGAAAAATGGGGAACACCTTTAACAAATTCAAAATTTAACGGGATGTACACAACTGTACATCGACCAGAAGGAAAGGTTCTACTTGTTAAACCATTAACATATATGAATTTATCAGGGGAATGTGTTGGTCCCCTAATGGACTATTTTGACATAGAGGTAGAAGATTTAATTGTCATTTATGATGACTTGGATTTAGAGACAGGTAAATTACGTCTGCGACAAAAAGGGAGTGCAGGTGGTCATAACGGCATTAAATCATTAATTCAACATTTAGGCACTCAGGAATTTAATCGTATTCGAGTGGGCATTAATCGTCCACCAGCGGGCATGAAGGTAGCAGACTATGTGTTAGCTAAATTTTCGAAGGAAGACCAAGTTCTTATGCAAGACGCCATTGTAAATTCTGTAAACGCTGTTGAAGCATCTCTTTCAAAGCCGTTTCTTGATGTGATGAATCACTTTAACGCAAGCAAATAGATGGAAGTAATAAAATTTATGTTAAAGTTTTTGGATAATTGGCATGGTGTAAGGTGAGTAATGAGCTGCCTTACACTATTATTACAGCTAATACTTGTAGTGAATAGTCTTAGCTACAGGTAAAAATTAATTCTCTAATTTTTAAGTTATTGCAATGAGGATGACAGTGAAAAGTGCATAATCCTTTTTATAAATGTCTATACTTTAAGTAGAAAGTTGCTTAAAGGAGGATGATTTGGAGATGTCAGTTCGCTATCGATGTCGGCATTGTGAAGTAGAAATAGGGACACTACCATTTGATGCAGATGATACAATTCGAAAGTTGCATATTTTCGAATTGGGAGAAGCGGATGATTATGTTGAGAAAGATCAACATGGTCAAACGACTGTGCACTGCATTTGTGAGCAATGTGAGGATTCGCTGAGACAATATCCAGATTATCACGCACTCAATAAATGGATTCAATAATTGGAAGGATGCTTTGACACACTTATGTGTGTTCAAGGCTTTTTCCATTTCATAAAACAGCCATTAATAGAGATATGTAAAATAACACTAGAATAATAGAAATAAAAATATAGAATTTATGCTGAAAGGAGCTTTTGACTGTGGAGGTTTTACGACAGCTTGTGTCGCAAGATAAACATATTACATCATTTTTAAAGGAAATTCAGAGCGGTCAAACTGCATCACAGCTTATTACAGGTTTAACAGGAAGCGCACGCCCCGTAATGGTCGATGTGTTATTTGAATATGTAAAGAAGCCAATCTATATTATCTCTCCTAATCTATTGCAGGCACAAAAAATGGTTGATGAGCTTGCTGGATTGTTAGGTGAAGAACATGTTCATTATTACCCAGCAGATGAATTTATTGCAGCCGATCTTTCTGTAGCTTCACCAGAACTTCGCGCGGAGCGAATTGCGACGCTTGATTGCTTAGCTAGAGGTGAGAAAGCCATATATGTAATACCTGTGGCTGGTTTACGTAAAATAATGCAGCCTAAGGAACACTGGCTACATTATTTTTTACAAACAGCCGTAGGCGAAGATATTGAAATTGAGATGTGGTTACAAACATTAGTAGAGATGGGCTATGTACGGAATTCAATGGTGACATCACCTGGAGAGTTCGCGTTGCGTGGGGGGATTTTAGATATTTATCCACCTTATTTGGAATCACCTATTCGTATTGAATTATTTGACACAGAGGTTGATTCCATACGAACATTTTCAGCAGATGACCAACGTTCTATTGATAAATTACAAAAAATTCGTATTCTTCCTGCTTCAGAGGTCATTCTTACTAAATCAGAAAGACAGGCATTAGCAGGCCGTTTAGAAGTGGCATTAGCAGCCAGTCTAAAGAAGGTAAAAAAGCAGGAGACACAGGAACTTCTGTATCAGCATATTCAATATGATATTGAATTGCTACAGCAAGGAAATTTACCTGATTATGTAAACAAATATGGCTCATTATTATACGATAAAACAGCCTTTTTGGGAGATTACTTTGAACATGATGGTATTGTACTTTTTGACGAGCTTGGACGTATTCAAGAGGTAATGGATGCATGGGAACGTGAAGAAGATGAATGGTTTTTATCTTTAATCGAAGAGGGAAAAATGGTTCATGATGTCAAACCCGCCTTCTCATTAAAAGAAATATTGGCGATGTTGTCACAACAAAAGCTTTCATTTTCATTATTTTCGCGAACATTTGCAGGGATTACGTTTACTAAAACAACTAACTTTTCTTGCAAACCAATGCAGCAATTTCATGGACAAATGTCCTTGCTTCAAAGTGAGGTTGAACGCTGGTTACTTGGCAAATTTACAGTTCTAATCATAGCAAGGGATAAAGAACGAGTAAAAAAGGTTCAGCAAATGCTTGAAGAGTACGATATTCATACGGCGATAGGTGAGCCGACAGAACCTGGTATTTATATTGTAGATGGTGGTTTGTCGAGTGGCTTTGAATTGCCTCTACAGCGTTTAGCAATTGTAACAGAAGACGAGCTCTTTAAACAGCAGGCAAAGAAAAAAGCACGTACACAAAAAATGACTAATGCTGAACGTATTAAAAGTTATACGGAAATTAAGCCAGGTGATTATGTTGTGCATGTTCATCATGGGATTGGTAAATACATCGGTGTAGAGACATTAGAGGTTAATGGTACACATAAGGATTACCTGCACATACGATATCGTGCAGACGATAAATTATATGTCCCTGTAGAGCAAATAGACTTAATCCAAAAATATGTGGCGTCAGAGGATCGTGAACCAAAGCTACATAAATTAGGTGGAGCAGAGTGGAAAAAGGCGAAAGCGAAGGTATCCTCTGCTGTACAGGATATTGCAGATGATTTAATAAAGCTGTATGCAAAGCGTGAAGCAGAGAAAGGGCATGCTTTTACACCTGATAACGACGACCAACGTAATTTTGAAGCGATGTTCCCTTATGAGGAAACAGAGGATCAGCTACGTTCAATTGTTGAAGTAAAACGAGATATGGAACGTGAACGCCCTATGGATCGTTTAGTCTGTGGCGATGTAGGCTATGGTAAGACAGAGGTAGCCATTCGTGCCGCATTTAAGGCTATTCAAGATGGAAAGCAAGTGGCATTCCTTGTCCCTACTACTATCTTGGCTCAGCAACATTATGAGACAATTCGTGAGCGCTTTCAGGATTTCGCCATTAATGTTGGATTGTTATCTCGCTTCCGTTCGAAGAAAGAGCAAACAGCCACATTAAAAGGCTTAAAAGAAGGCCGAGTCGATATAGTTATTGGAACACACCGTATTTTATCTAAAGATTTAATTTTCCAAGACCTTGGTCTGCTAATTGTGGATGAAGAGCAACGCTTTGGTGTGACGCATAAGGAAAAAATTAAGCAGTTAAAGACAAATGTCGATGTCTTAACTTTAACAGCTACACCTATCCCAAGGACACTTCATATGTCCATGGTAGGGGTCCGAGATTTATCTGTTATTGAAACGCCTCCTGCTAATCGCTTCCCAGTTCAAACATATGTTATGGAGCACAGCGGGGCATTAGTACGAGAAGCTATTGAGAGGGAAATGGCACGTGGCGGACAAGTATTTTATTTATATAATCGGGTTGAGGATATGGCTCGAAGGGTTGAGGAGATTCAAGTACTCGTCCCTGAAGCACGTATAGGCTTTGCTCATGGAAAAATGACTGAGTCAGAGCTAGAATCAGTGATTTTAGCCTTTTTAGAGGGTGATTATGATGTGCTTGTCACGACAACAATTATCGAGACAGGTGTCGATATACCGAATGTAAATACGTTAATTGTCCATGATGCTGATCGTATGGGCTTAGCCCAGCTCTACCAATTACGCGGTCGCGTTGGACGTTCTAACAGAGTAGCCTATGCGTATTTTATGTACCAACGCGACAAAGTTCTGACAGATGTAGCAGAGCAACGTTTACAAGCAATTAAAGAATTTACAGAGCTTGGCTCAGGCTTTAAAATTGCGATGCGAGATTTATCTATTCGAGGTGCAGGAAACTTACTTGGAGCGCAGCAACATGGCTTTATTGATTCAGTCGGCTTCGATTTATATTCACAAATGCTTCAGGATGCCATTGCGGAACGTCAAACAGGCGTGAAGAAAGAAGAAAAGCCAGATATAGAAATTTTGCTGAGTATTGATGCTTATATTCCAGACGCTTACATTCCAGATGGTTATCAAAAGATCCAAATGTATAAACGAATTAAAGCCATGGATCAGGTGGAGGAGTATGACGAAATCATGGAGGAATTAGAGGATCGATTTGGCGATCTTCCAATTGAAACAGAGCGTTTACTTCGAATAGCACGAATGAAAGTTTGGGGCTTAGGTGCGGGAGTAGTATCTGTAAAGGAGAAGCAAAAACTTATTACAATACTATTGTCAGAACAAGGGACGGCAAGTGTCGATGGCAGTAAGATTATTGAAGAATCGATGAAATTCGAGCGTGCTGTTGGTTTTGGTATGGATGGCATGCAGTTAAAATTAACAATAGATGAACGCAAGAGTGGGAAATATCAACCCTTTGATATGTTGGAAGAGCTAATGCAAATTATTGATAAAGCAAAAAAGCAGCCATAGTAGTTAAAAGGCTAATCTTATCTTTTNNAAAAGATAAGATTAGCCTTTTTCATGTTGCTTCAGTAATCATCATCTCTAACATATTTGCTCACAGGAATAATTGATTTTTTCCAATATTTTTTATGAATTAATTATAGAAACTTATTCCTTGGGTAGTCTAATAAAGAGTTGATTGATGTAATACAGTTTTTTGAAAAAAATTGATTGATGGTTGTGAAATCCTTTTTCTTCAGTTTTTGCATAGATTGCTCAAATAAAAACCATACTATCATTGAATTAAAATTTCATTGTAGCGAAAGCGAGGCATTAGAATGAAGGCAACAGGAATTGTTCGTCGTATTGATGATTTAGGGCGTGTAGTTATTCCAAAAGAAATTCGTAGGACGCTACGTATTCGTGAAGGCGACCCGCTTGAAATTTATACGGACCGTGAAGGCGAAGTCATTTTAAAGAAATATTCTCCCATCAATGATTTGGGGGAATTTGCAAGAGAATATGTTGAAACACTTTATGAAACGATGGGCACACCAGCATTTGTCACTGACCGTGATGAAGTAATCGCTGTTGCAGGGATAGGGAAAAAGGAATATATAAATCGTCGCATTACGTCCTTTGCGGAAAGCTTTATGGACGAACGCTCCACAAAAATAGAAAAAATGGAGACAACGATTGAAATTGTCCCTGGACAATATGAGCAAGTAAAATCATATTGTGCGACACCTATTATGGTGAATGGTGACCCAATAGGCTGTATTATCGTCTTGTCTAAAGTACACTTTGTTGGTGAGGTAGAAGTCAAAGTAGTGGAAACAGCTGCAAACTTCTTAGCAAAACAAATGAATAGTTAATGCATGGAAAAGTTATTGCGATGACCTTTAAGGCTGAACAATAACTTTTTTGCGTACATAAGGATGAATCATTATAGGAACAGTAGTGCCACCTTGCACGTCAAACTTTTGAGATATGCTATACTATTGGCATTGCTAAGAAGGAAAGAGGGCAATTTATGTCGCAACGTTTTGGTATGAAAAGCTACATGAAGGGTGCCGCCTTATTGACGATAGCAGCCCTTATTGTAAAAGTTCTTAGTGCCATTTACCGTGTGCCTTTTCAAAATCTAGTAGGTGATGAAGGCTTTTATATCTATCAACAGGTATATCCAGTTATTTCAATCTTCGTTGTTTGGACATCTAGTGGCTTTGCTATAGCCATTTCTAAAATGCTTGCAGACAATGATTGTATTGTTGATACAATAGAACGTGATGAAAGACGTCGCACTATAACACAGGTAGTTTTCAGGTATTTAACGGTATTATCACTACTGTTTTTTGCCATTTTATTTGGAGGTGCTGAAAAGATTGCCCATTTAATGGGAGATATTCAATTAGCACCACTTATTCGTACAGGCTCCTTAGTAGTATTGGTTATGCCGGCGCTGGCTATTTTAAAAGGTAGCTTTCAATCTAGAGCAATTATGGAGCCTATTGCTTATGCCCAAGTACTTGAACAAGCAGTGAGAGTAACTGTCATATTAGCAGGTACCTTTCTTATTATGACAACGACTAAATCTCTTTATGGTGCAGGAAAAATGGCTGTTATCGGTACAGTAATTGGAGAAATTACAGCCTTGCTATTACTTGCTTATATCTCATATAAACGATTTGGTCTACTGCAAGTTAAACAACATCTACAACGTAATCCAAGTTTACCTATCATTAAAGAGGTCACTTGGCTCAGCTTGAGTGTCAGTATGAGTGGTCTACTACTACTTGGCTATCAATTGGTCGATTCATTTACAATCTATTCTTCATTAATTGATAATGGCATGACTCCTACAATTGCAAAGGAAACGAAGGGTATTTATGATCGAGGACAACCGTTAGTTCAACTAGGTGTTGTCATTGCATCCTCATTGTCGTTGGCCATTGTGCCACTTGTCGCCCATTTGTCGAAAAAACAAGCGGGACGTAGTGCAGTACCATTCATACAATTAACATACAAAGCATCCGTCCTGTTCGGCTGGTCTGCTGCACTAGGCTTAATGCTAGTTATGCCTTATTTAAATGAAATGCTTTTTAAAACCAATTCCTTATCGGAAGTATTGATTGTCTATGTATTTCAAATTGTCCCTTTGTCGATTATCCTTACATTTACAGCGATCTTACAAGGCTATGGAAAATTAAAAAAACCAGCTTTATTTCTCATAATCGGTTTTCTAATAAAAATTATATTAAATGTACGTTTAATTGGTGGATTAGGTGTACTAGGAGCTGCCATCGCAAATGATATAGGATTATTATTAACAGCAACCTTGCTAATTATTTATTTAAAAACATTGACTGGCATTCAATTAGCTTCAGGCGCATTTTATAAAAAAGTAGGTATAGCCTCCTTCAGTATGACAATCGTCGTTCTTATATGGTTACAGCTAGTATCGTCCTTGTTAAACCATTTGATGTCTTCACGTATGATAGCCATGGTGGCGGGTTTGACAGCAGTATCTATTGGGGCGTTTGTTATGCTAACAATTATTGCAAAGAAAAGAGTATTAATAGAAAAAGAGTGGTATTTACTGCCGTTTGGACGTAGAATGGCTGTTTACCAACTTTGGCTAAATTCAAGGAAGTAGGTGTAATATTGAATACATTAACAATTATTGGTTTAGGTGCAGGTGACTTTAATCAGCTGCAAATGGGTGTTTATAAAAAATTAAAGGCTGCTAAAAAATTATATGTACGAACAGTGGATCATCCGGTTTTAGAGGAATTAGCAGCAGAGGGTGTGGGATTTGAAAGTTTTGACGACGTTTATGAAAAACACGATACATTTCAACCTGTGTATGCAGAAATAGCTGATTCTCTTATAGAAGCTACCGCTGTTGAGGATGTTATGTATGCTGTGCCAGGGCATCCACTAGTTGCAGAGCAAACAGTGCAATTACTTATTGCAGCCGCAAATGAAGGGAAAATTGAGCTAGTCATTGAGGGTGGTCAGAGTTTTTTAGATCCCATTTTTGGTGTGTTAAAAATAGATCCAATTGAAGGCTTTCAATTACTTGATGGTACTAGTTTTTCAATGCATGACATTAACATGCGTCAGCATATCTTGATCGCTCAAGTATACGATACATTCAGTGCATCAGAAGTGAAGCTAACGTTGATGGAGAAATATGATGATGAGTATCCTGTGACAGTTGTGACAGCGGCTGGATCTTCACAGGAACAGATTGTCACAGTGCCACTCTATGAACTCGATCAAAGTGTAGAAGTAAATAATTTAACAACAGTCTATGTACCACCTGTAAAATCACAGGAGGAGTCATTAAGAGATTGGACAACATTCCGTCAAATCATTGCAACGCTGAGAGGTCCAAATGGCTGTCCTTGGGATCAAAAGCAAACACATGAGTCGTTGAAAAAATATTTACTTGAGGAAGCACATGAATACTTGGCTGCGGTCGATGCTGAGGATGATTTTGCTATGATTGAGGAACTTGGTGATGTGTTGTTACAAGTATTTTTGAATGCACAAATTGGAGAAGATCAAGGTTATTTTACACTTGAAGATGTGTTAGCTTCGATTAGTAAAAAAATGATTCGCCGCCATCCGCACGTTTTTGGGGATGTTGCAGTAGAAGATGCAGATGATGTCGTGGCTAATTGGGAGGCTATTAAAGCTGAGGAAAAAGAAACTAGCGACAAACCTTTATTAGACGAAGAATATAGAGCATCTTCGGCATTACAGACAGCCTACAATTATCAAAAAAGAGCTGCAAAAGTGGGCTTTGATTGGCCAGATGTGGAGGGAGCATGGGATAAATTTACCGAGGAATGGCAGGAATTTCGCCATGAGGTGACGAAAGGCTCTAATGCGTCCCGTCTTGATGAATTTGGCGATGTATTGTTCACATTAGTAAACTTAGCACGTTTCTATAAATTATCACCAGAAGAAGCCATGCTACATGCAAATGAGAAATTTGCAAGACGTTTCGGCTATGTTGAGCAACAGGTAAAAGCAAGTGGAAAACCATTTTCCGATTTTACATTAGAACAATTAGATGCATTTTGGAATGAAGCAAAGCAACTAGAAAAGGAGTAAGATTATGAGATTAGATAAGTTTTTAAAAGTATCCCGTTTAATAAAACGCCGTACTTTAGCCAAAGAAGTGGCCGATCAAGGACGTATTACAATCAATGAAAAGATTGTAAAAGCAAGTAGTACAGTGAAAGCTGGTGATGAGCTTGCTATCCGTTTTGGTCAAAAAATAGTAACGGCACGTGTAGAAGAAATACGTGATACTGTGAAAAAAGAAGATGCAGCAAAAATGTTTACCATTTTGAAAGAAGAACGACTTGAAAAGATTGAGCCTGAATTTATTGATGATGAGGATTAAAGCTAAATTTATTTTCTAGCCCTCCTATTGTTGTCCCGCCTTTCTTTTTGTAGGTGAAAGTATGATACAACTTAAATAAAGTTGTCATGCTTTGAAGGTTGTCCGCATAAAGTGAACAGAAGCTAGGACGACTAAAGGAGGAAAAAAATGACGCTACATCAAGAAAGTAATCGTTACACAATTCCATCTGGAGAGCATATTTTAACGATTCGTAATCGTAAAAGAATGGACATGACTTCTGTAAAATCAATTGAACGCTTTGATCAGGAAGAGTTTTTCATTAAGACGTCCCAAGGGCACTTGTTAATCCGTGGAGAGGAACTGCATATCGTTCATTTAGATGTTGACAAAGGATTATTGACACTTGAAGGAACTGTAAAAACCTTACAGTACGACGAGGAGGAAAGTGGCTTCTCGAAAGGTTTCCTTCATAAGTTATTTGGATGATTGTCAGTGAACAATTTTATCAATTAATTGTCATGGTTTTGAGCGGTATAGCAGTTGGTTTCATAATTGATAGTATAAGGCTTATTGTTTTTTCAACTCCAAAAAGGTCAAGCCTTCGAAAGTGGATGATGGTTGTTGAGTTAATAACTTGGATTCTACTTGGAGGGTTGACATACTATTTATTATTTTGGCTAAAAGATGGCGCTTGGCGGGCTTACGACCCGCTAGCGCAAATAGCCGGAATTTTTTTGTATCAATCATTTTTTCAAACCTTTTTACGTTTCGTTGCTAGAATTTTGGTGAATATAACATGGAGACCCTTTTGGTTCATTGTGCGTTTCATAATTACGGTTATTCGACAAATTTTGCAATTATTAATAAATATTGTTATGTTTGTTATAAGACCTTTTGTCAAAATTTATTCGTATTTGTCCTACACTTTTTTTAAAAAATTACGATATTTGAAGTATAATAAAAAGCAACAATAATTATCGGAGGTGCGGACATGACTAGACGTCATTCATCAAATGATGAATCCCAAAACTTCACTAAGCTTGATAATGACTATGTCCGTAACACGGATAGAGCTATAAATCGCAAACAACAGGCTCGAAAACGTAAGATGCGTCGTATTGTCTTTTTTGCGATTGTACCAGTCATTATTATTGCTCTTCTCTTAAATGTGCTGTCACATCAGAATGAAACATTAGCAGCAAAAGAGAAATCCAAAGAAGAAGCGAATCGGCATCTCACTGAATTGAAAGAAGAACAAGATACATTAAATCTTAAAATCAAACAATTGCAGGATGATGAATATATCGCAAAGCTATTAAGAAAAGAGTACTACTTATCGGAAAAAGGTGAGATTATTTTCATCATTCCAGATAAGGAAGATAAAAAAGACGACTGAAAAGCTATGTATTGTTGACACTCTTTTATTGTTATATATAATGAAAAGAGAAGCTTATTGCAGTAAAAAGTTTGATTAAATTGATTACATGGCTCAAAAGAG
>NZ_DJAU01000040.1:0-6211 GCF_002429725.1 Lysinibacillus sp. UBA5994
GAGTGTCTGACATTGCTGAAGCATTATCTGTTCTTCCTTCTTCTGTTACAAAAATGGTTCAAAAATTAGATAAAGATGGTTATTTAGTTTATGAAAAGTACCGTGGACTGACATTGACGCCTAAAGGGGATAAGCTCGGAAAGCGTCTTGTGCAGCGTCATGAATTGCTCGAGCAGTTTTTACGAATGATTGGTGTGGATGAAGAACGTATTTATGATGATGTAGAGGGAATTGAACATCATTTAAGTTGGAATTCAATCGATCGTATTGCAGATCTTGTGCAAGTAATGGAAGAAAATCCAGACATCGTGAAAAAATTAGAGGCATCTAAGACACAGCACAATCTTTAAAATGATGGTGTGAAGGAAAGGGAGACAATATGAACGCATTAAAATCAGGTGAAGTCGTTACATTAACGGTATTAGAGCAACAAGCATCAAAATGGATTTTAACAAATGGAGTTGAAGAACTACCTTTAAATGCTTCAGAGGTAACAGAGCCACTAACAGTAGGTGACCGCCTTGAAGTATTTTTATTTGCAGACCGTCGTGGAGATTTGGCTGCAACAACGGCTATTCCAGCTTTTACACAAGGTGAATATGGCTGGGCACGTGTCTTGAAAGTAGTGGAACGTGAAGGTGCTTTTGTGGATATTGGTACATCTCGTGAAGTATTAGTAAGAGCAGAAGATTTACCTGCATTAAAAGAGGTATGGCCAGAACCAGGCGATCATTTATTTATGACACTACGTACAGATCGTAACGGTGATTTATTTGGTCGTTTAGCCACAGAGGAAAAAATTTCGGAGCTATATGAAGGTGCATTTGAAGATATGCACAATAAGAATATCCAAGCACGTCCATATCGTTTGTTACCGATCGGGACATTTTTGCTAGGTGTAGAGGTTCCTTACCGTATTTTTGTGCATGAGTCTGAGCGAAATAATGAGCCTCGATTAGGACAAGATGTAGTTGTACGTATTATTGATGTAAAAGACGATGGTTCCATGAATGGCTCACTTTTACCAAGAAAACATGAGCGTCTTTCAAATGATGCGCAACAAATATTAAAGTATATACAGGATGTGGGCGGTAAAATGCCATTTGGTGATAAATCGTCTCCTGAAGAGATTCAAGAAATGTTTAATATGAGTAAAGGGGCATTTAAACGTGCCTTAGGAACGTTAATGAAAGCTGGTAAAGTGAAACAACAAGACGGTTGGACTGAAGAAATTTAAAGGATGGTTTGTTTGACTAGCTAGCAAAACATTTACAACAGGAAAAGTGACGAGAGACATCCTTGAAACCTTCTCGTCTTTTTTTCGTACTAATTATTGTATAGTGGCATACATTATACTTGCTAATTATGAAGTTTTAGCGAAAGGGGTCACACGATTTGAAAAAAACATGGATTAAAATACTAACTGCTACTATGTTAGTATTTGGAGTGATGGCACCAGCAACAGGATTTGCATCTGACAATACGCCTCCAAAAGCAATTGATGAAAAACTAGGCGTACCGATCGTCGTGTATGGAGCAAATTTATCTGAGGCTGAAAAAGAGTCTGTAAAAAAATCATTAAAAGTAAGCGAAGAACCTGAAATTGAAGAAATTACTGTGTCTGGTGAGGATCTAGTAAAATACATTAAAGATAGTAATTCAAGCTCACGTATGTACTCTTCTGCAAAGATTACACGCAGAGAAGCAGGAGAGGGTCTAGTAATACAAATTGTCACACCATCAAATATAACGCAGGTAACTTCAGAGATGTACGCAAATGCGATGTTAACAGCAGGAATTCAGGATGCATCCGTACAAGTAGCTGCACCGAAAGCTGTTACAGGGCATTCAGCATTAGTAGGTATTTACAAGGCATATGAGGTCACTACAGGGGAAACACTGGATATTGATCGTACAGATGTAGCAAACGAAGAATTATCAGTAGCAACATCCATTGCAGAATCTGCAGGGGTAGACGATGCAAAGGTTGCGGAATTACTGACAGAAATTAAAAAGCAAATTGCAGAGCTAAAGCCAGCAACACGTGAAGATGTGGAGAAAATTGTAGAAGAGCAATTAAGTAAGCTTGAAATTAATTTAAGTGAAAAGGACCGTCAATTGCTAGTGGATCTAATGGATAAAATAAGCAAGTTGGACATTGATTTTAGTAAATGGTCTGATCAATTAAATGATATCAGTAATACAATCCAAGAAAAATTCGGCTCACTTATGGAAGATAAAGGTTTCTGGGAAAGCGTAAAAAGCTTTTTTGCTAATTTAAAAGATACTATTTCTTCATGGTTTAACTAAATTTATAGTTGATAGAAAGGAATCTGTTATACCTTCTCACTTTGCTAGAGAAGGTGTACAGATTTTTTTTGATTCAACAAGTGAAAGATTTTGAAGTGTGATGTTTTCGACATAGGAAAGCTAACCGAATATCTGGACATAGCTTCGCTGATTTGATAAAAGAAGCGTACACAAATTTTGTGAAAATATAAAAAGCTATGGTACTATGAATAAAAGGAGTGGTGAGAAATGGAATTCCAATTACAACAATTAGCAGAAAATAAGTTTGCATTTTTGAATGAGCAAGCAGGGGAAAAACTAGCAGAAATTACTTGGCAGCAAAATGGCTCAGTAATGGTAATGGATCACACATATGTATCTGATAAGCTCCGTGGTCAAGGTGTGGCCAAACAATTACTCGATCAAGCAGCATCGTATGCACGCGAAAATGGTTATAAAATGAAGGCCGTTTGTTCCTATGTGGTGGCAGCATTTGAAAAGTCAGATGCATACAATGATGTAAAACAATAAAAAATAAGGCAATCTGCTTTTAATTAAGCGGATTGCCTTTTAATTGCTAGAGCAAATCATGTAAATAGCTCCTTATAATAGAATGACACTATAAATTAGTACTGTTAAGAAGCCAGCCCCGCCAATTAATGAAGCCATATCTATCCAATCATATGCTAAATCGAAATCTTTCATTTTAACCACTCTCCTATTTTAGTATTAATTCATTAATTCCCTTTACTTGCCTTTTATAATCATAAATAGTTACAAAATTTTGACGAATGCTAAAAATAAGGGTACGATAACTGGGCTTTAATAGGAAATAGAGTGAGATTGTCTGCATTAAAAAACTAGACGAACTACAATGGATTGACAAAGTTTTTACTAGATAAAAGGGCAAGTATTTATCCATACATTAATATATATGCTAGAGGGTATAAAAAAATAATGTTTATTCTTTTAAGAATAGGGAAAAACTATACTACAGAGCTAGTTTCTATATTTTTAGGAGGTTATAAACTATGGCAAAACGAAAAGGAACAGGTGTTGTCGTTGCAGGATTAGCAGGACTAGCAGCATCTTATTTCAGTAAAAAAGAGAATCGTGATAAAGCACTAACAATGTTTAATAGTATGAAAGCAAAATTAGAGTCGTATCTTACTACAGGTCCTGATATGCATGACAATATTGCAGAACGTGTAGCTACAGAGGTAGCAACAGAGGCAGGTACTTCACCAACTAAAATTGCCTCGAATGAAATGGTAGCTGAAGGTGGAGGACATACTGGTGTCCATTTCTATAATGAAGAAATTCAAGAAAAGGAAAAGTAAACAAAAAACCTTCTCATCTAAGCATGAGAAGGTCTTTTGTGTGGGATAAGAATTGCGCCTGCAAAGAGCAATAATACAAAGCCAGTAAATGCAAAGCCACTGACAGTACCAAGTGATAGCCAACCTAATAAAGAAGAGCCTATAACTACACCTAGAGAGAAAAACGCGTAGAAATAGCCGTAAGCTTTTCCTCGTACTTCAGCAGTTGTAGAGTCAATTAGCAGCGAATTTACCGAAGGGAATAGGAAACCGAATCCGATCCCATAGCAAGCCATTGCTGTATAGAGTAAAGAGCTAGAATTTGCTTGGCTAATTAATAGCTGGCTTATTCCCATTAAACCTATACCAAAAGACAATGTTTTGAGTGGATTAACCTTATCAAAAATACGATTAGTAGGTAATAGGAAAACAAGAACTGCAATAATACCAAATGTACTCATTAAAGTGCCGCTTAAACGAGAGTCGAAGCCTAAGGAATGTACTTTAAGAGGGAGTAGATACGCAATAACCCCTTGAGAAAACATTAAGAAAAAGGCTCCTAAAAAGGCTTTTAATGTTCCTGTATTATTAAAAAAGACACTGATCGGAATGTAATTACTTGGTTTAGCCTTCTCTTTTTTTACTTGATTTGCTTTCAATATAAAGAACGCAAGGATACCTAGCAGAAGCATAAAGCTTGCTGTGATATTGAAAACAAATGGTACACTTGTCCGGCTAGCTAAAATGCCACTAAATGCAGGGCCTATAATGGCTGCAATACCAACAAAGGCGCCAGAAATAGCACTGCCCTTACCTCTTTTTTCCTGCTCTGTAGCGTTCGCTAGAAATGTAAAGGCAGCAGGAACAATGAAGCCTGCAACAAGGCCATGGATAAAACGTACAATTAATAGAGCAATGGGCTCTTCTACTAAATTATAAAATGTTAATGATAGACCTGTTGTTAGAAGACCTATTATGAGTATGATGAAAGGTCCTTTGCGATCCGTTAAGAAGCCAGAAATGATATTACCGAATGTATTGGAAAGCGAATACATGCCCACTGCAAGACCAGTGAGGAATGCCGATGCACCTAAAGACTCAGCATAAGTACTCATAACAGGAAGCTGGGTAAAAAGGTCGAAAAACGAAAAGAAAATAATAGCATAGATAAATTTCTTCATGGTTCCTCCGATGAAATAGAACATTATAGTCAATAAGATTAATATAGTCCTATTATAGCATCTTCCAATCGATAATACTTCTCACTTGTTTTTTGCTTTCACGTATAAAAAACGTCTAATAAGTATTAACTTATTAGACGTAGAGAATTTAATAATTAAGCTTTTGCAACTTCTTTTTTCATTGTTTTGTTTTTAGCAAGATTTACATGCCAAGAAAGTGCTTCCTCTAACAGATGAGGAGTTTGGTGGTTGCCAGTTGCTTCAACTGCACGGTTATAGTAATCCCATAATTGTTCTTTGTAATCTGGGTGTGCACAGTTTTCAATAATTAAAGGTACACGTTCTTTTGGTGCAAGACCACGTAAGTCAGCAATACCTTGTTCTGTAACGATAACATCAACGTCATGCTCTGTATGGTCAACGTGAGATACCATTGGCACGATAGAAGAAATTGCTCCACCTTTTGCGTATGATTTTGTAACAAAAATACCAAGGCGTGCGTTACGTGCGAAGTCACCTGAACCACCGATACCGTTCATCATACGAGTACCAGAAACATGCGTCGAATTAACGTTACCATAGATATCTAACTCAAGAGCTGTGTTGATTGAGATTAGACCCAAACGACGGATAAGCTCAGGGTGGTTAGAAATTTCTTGTGGACGTAAGCAAATTTTATCAGCATACTTTTCTAAATTACCATAAACTTTTTGCTGTAATTCTTCAGTAAGTGTGATTGAAGTTGCAGCAGCGAATTTAACTTTACCAGCATCGATTAAGTTAAATACAGCATCTTGAAGTACTTCAGATGCAACAATTAAATCTTCAAATTCTGAATCTGCAAAGCCATCAAGTACAGCGTTTGCTACAGAACCTACACCAGATTGCAATGGCATTAATTGATTTGTTAAACGACCCGCTTTAATTTCATCACGGAAGAAGTCTAATAAAATGTTTGCCATCGTTTGTGTTTCTTCATCTGGAGGTACGATTAATGAAGGAGCATCTGGCTCTTCAGAAATAACAATTGCTTTAATTTTAGCTGGATCTACTTTGATACCAATATCACCAAGGCGTTGCATAGCATCTGTCATTGGAATAGCTTCACGTTTACCTTGTTCTCCAGGTACATAAATATCATGGATACCGATTAAAGCTTCTGGATGAGAGATATTTAACTCGATAATAATATTTTCTGCATATTCTGCAAAGATAGGTGAGTTACCTACAGAGTTTGTTGGAATGATTAAACCATCTTCAGTAATAGCAACCGCTTCAAGAATTAAATACTTGATTGGTCCGATAATTCCTTGGCGCACTAGCTCAGCATTATGAGAAAGATGAGCATCTACATATAAGATATCCCCAGAATTAATTAAATTACGGATACCCGCATCACCCTGGAATGGTCCACGTTTACGA
>NZ_DJAU01000058.1:0-81500 GCF_002429725.1 Lysinibacillus sp. UBA5994
GACCCCGACCACCGGTATCATCAAATTAATAAAAATTAAGAAAGCTCATAAATCTTGATATAACAGGGTTTATGAGCTTTTTATATTAGGGGAATTGCAACAGGTTTAGAAAGAGAAGGATTCTTTTTGAAGAAAAGGTCAACGAGAATAAAAAAAGTATAGAAAATTCATTGGAAGAGAATAGTATGAGTTTTAACGTAGAAGTTACTCATGGGTTTGAATCTCCAAAGGAATCATTAGAAACATAATTAAAACAAGAATGTTTATATTAGCATTCTTGTTTTTTTATGTGATAAAACATTGTGTGTCAGAACGTTCGCTATGATAGACTAAGCAGTTATGTTTATGTAAAACAGGTAAATTTGTTTTACAAATTTTACAGGGCTTTAGAGGGTAATAAATATCTTTACAATATTTTTCTATAAAGGTTGTGCCATTTTAGACGCCTGAAAAGAATAGGTTTATCCTATAGATTTTAGGTAAAAGACAAAGACATCTGTTTCAACATCAATAATTTTTTGAACTTTGGTGGAGAGAGAATATTTTCTTTTATACATTGATTTTTAGATTTCTATTTTTAAGATCTTTCATGGACCAATAAAACCCTACGAGTTGCATCTTCTAGTTGATTGAAAGTTAACAATCAACTAGAAGGTGCAGTTTTTATATATGTGTTGAGTGATGGACTTGATGTGGATGTAATCGATAGCACAAGAGTTGTCATTTTACTCCACTACATTTATATAATCATAAACGTAATGGAGTAAGTAGAAAAAATACGGTTATGTGGAAGAAAGAAGATGATAAGAGTAAAGAGACTGTTAGAGCTTATGACTGTGTATAGTAGTAATACAGGAACAGTATTAAAGGATTGTTCACAATGTAAAAGAGGAGGAAGTGGTAAAAGGGATGCGTGTAAAAAAATCAAAGTATCTTCTTTCCTATAAAGAAGAGGATGAATATCTAATTATTAATATTTATACGAATCAAATTTACGCACTAGATAAATTTAGTTCATTTATTTGGGAAGAGTTTGATAAAACACCAATAGTCTCTGATATTTCCAAATTAATAGCTAAAAGGACAAATGAAGATATTTTAATTATTCAAAAGGATTTAGATGGATTTTTAAATTCGTTGTCAAAAGGAGGTTTAATTAAATTTGTATAATATTTTATATTTATACAAAGAATTAATATTTTTAGATTTCCAAATACGGAGAAAAGGTTTTGATGAAGTCTTTAGACGCTATATAAAAAAATATACTATAGAGGGTTCTAAAGAGATTTTTACTGAGGAGAATTCTGAAGAGATTTTGGAGTGGTTTATTCTTTTAGACCAAGTTTGCTGTTGGTATCCTAGGAAAGCAGATTGTATACACAAAACGTTAATTGGTTATAAGATACTTCAATCTAAGTATGGTATACCAGTAAACATGGTAATAGGGATAAAAAAATTTCCCTTAGAGGCACATGCCTGGATTCAATATCAGGGCCACAATCTATTTGAAGAAATGGAAAATCTTGATTCGTTGAAAGTGATTATAGATTCAAACTCGTATATGAAGGGAGTTGAACTTAGGTGAATTGGTATGTGTTTGAATTTATGGATAATTCGGAGGGAGAAGTGGATAAAAATGGACATCTTAAGATCAACAGTAAATCAAAAGTAAATTATTTCAACACATCCTCACAGAACTTTGTTTTGAAAGCAGCATATGCTCAAAATACGACCCCATATGTGTTTTTTGAAAATAATGATGTGTTAATAGTGGGAGACATTGTGATATACAATATTTTGAATCATGGTGTATATGAAAATGTTGATTGGACTGAGCAAGAATTACTCACTAATTTAATTTCCCTTTATAACACATTTGGTTTGGATTTTGTGAAGCGTTTAGATGGCGAGTTTTCATTTGTTCTATTTGATAAAAAGAATTTAACATTAATGGCCTGTAGAGATACCTTGGGGGTAAAAAGGCTCTTTTATTTAAAAACCGATACAAAATTAGTAGTTGCGAGCGATATCTTTCTATTGAAAAGTTATCTAAATACACCTGAGTTGAACGGTGTTTACTTTCAAGAATATCTAAATGCAAAAGGAATTGTTGATTCCTATTTAACGCCATATAAAGAGATCTTGCGTTTACCGAGTGGGAATATGTTTGTTTATGAAAATAAGGAAATTAACCTAATAAACTATGTGAATTATGATGAATTATTTTCTGATAAATGGATGATGAAGGAGACAACTATAAATCGGGAAGCGTTAATTGAAGAATTCGAAAGTATTTTGAACAAAGCAGTTTTGAGGAGAGTACGGAAAAGCGAGCGAAATACGGTGTTATTAAGCGGTGGCTTAGACTCAACTACTATTTTTAATGTGTCAAAACGATTGGGGCATAGATACGGAGAAATTAATTCGGTAAGCGTTGTTTTTGATGAATTAAAGGAATGCGATGAAAGTGCATATATAACGGAATTATTAGAACAATATAATTCTAAAGGTACTTTTCTAAATTATGATTCAGTATTGATGTATGAAGATCTTCGGAATAATATATTACGTTTTGACGAACCGTATGCTACTGCTCCTACATGTGAATTTATTTCTCCCTTAATAGAGTCAAGTGTGAACAATAATACATATAGTATCCTAACAGGTTATGGTGGTGACCAACTTTTAACGAATCCGCCGTATTTATTAAGAGATTACGTTAGAGAAGGAAAAATAAAGGATATGTTCGGCGATTTAACTAAATATTGTATGTATACAAATATGTCTGCTTTTAAAGGATTACGTGAGTACATCATTCAACCACATCCTTTTAGTAGAACAACTAAAAATAAACGGAATCATGCTAGAAATTTATTGCATCAAATGTTAAATGCAAAAGCCAATCATTATATGGATAGGGCGATAGGTGGCTTTTATGGTGCGGATATAAAACATCCTTTTTTAGATAGGGAGTTAATTTCTTTTATGATTAAAATCCCTAGTCATATTCTCTTTGATCCTTTCTACACGAAAAAAATTTTAAGAGACTCTCAGAAAAATAAGTTACCTGACAGTATTCGACTGCGTATAAATAAAACATCACACATTGCTCATACATTAAAGAGTATAAGGAAAAATTGGAATTCAATTTATTCTAATGTAAAGTCACCTTTAGTTGTCTCAAAGTTAGGTCTTTGTTCCGAAGAGTTTTGGGAAGAAAATTTATATAAGTGGAGAAATGGTTTGTTGATAGATGAGGCTTTTTTATTACTGTTCTCCATTGAAGTATGGATTATGCAAGAAGTGTAATGAATCAATATTAATAAGGAGGCTGTTAGTGTAGGTGTATTGTGCTATTTCTAAGGGTTGCAGGAGGAAATAATTATGTTAATGACATATAGCAAACCAATGCTTTTAGATAGTGGAAATAGTTCGGAAATCATTAAAGGTCAATGTGGCTGGGGTAAAGAATTGCCATTTTTTGATGAAACAGGTGCTGTAAAAGGTAGTTATAGAAGACGTAAATATAGAACCGAACCATGTTATGGTCCTGGAGTTGTAAATATATGTTACGTTTGTAAGACTGAAACGGTTAGTTGTTCTGCAGAAAAAGATGACTGCTAACTTATAAATAGGTTAATACCAAAACTATTTTATTTATTTCGATGTTATGTTCTACTTTTTTATTACATAAAAGTTGTAACAGGAATGTATAGTCAAGAACAGGTTTTGGTGAAGAGTCTACGATGAATCGTTATGGTTCTATAGCAGAAAATAAATACAAAAACTAAATTTGCCCTATAGTAATAGCACAATACTCCTACAAAATGTGAAATGAACGTTTTCATATTTTTCTAACTGATAAATAAAGTATGACACTAATTTTCGGGATTGTATTTTTGATTTTCTTTTTTTACAATTTGACAAAATTAAGAAACTGCATTGATTTTCAGCGGAGATTTATACAGATTGAGCAAATAGATTTCCTGGAAAAGGGAAGAACATATTTGATTTCGGATGAAAATAACATTTTTGATAACTTATATGTTTTGAATGCTTTTTATCGTAGAATTTCAAAAAAGAGAGAAGTTATTTTGATAAAAGTGTTATTTGAAAACGATAACGAGATAAAAGTCGAACATTTGATGAAATTAAATCAATTGCAAATTGAAGAAATTCCAGTATTACTATATATGGGTGAAAAATATTATTGGGAAGATATAATGAATTTTTCTTCATAAGGTAAATCTCTTTGAAACAATATAAAATTTTGTGTGTATTTTACTATTAAAATCCTTGTATATTAAAGGATTTTAATAGTGGCTTGAAAGAAAAGGAGTTGACTGAATATCATTATTGTTTATCTGGTTGTAGCAATTATTTTTCTAAAAAACGGATTCAATAAAGTTTTTAAAATTTATCATTATTACGTGGCGATAAATGAAAAAATAACAATATCTCCGATATTCGTAAGCATTTTAGTGAGTTTAGATGTGCTTGTAGGTATCTCCTTATTAATTCAATTTGTGAATGTTTACATATGTATGACCGCTGTAATGTTGCAATTGTTCAATCTTTTTTTACTGTTTAAACCTTCTAAAGGAGGAAAGACACGTAACTGTGGTTGTTTTGAAAACATACCTATCAATATAAATATAAAAAATTTAGGATACAATTATGTGAAATTCACATTAACTTTCTTAATTTTTTTAGGAGAGATACTATGATTTATATTTTTTGTTATGGTTCTGCTTTAGTATTGATACTTTCTGGGATTTCTAAATTAATCTCACATTCAAATACAAAGCAGTTTTTTTTAAAGTATATTCCTATCAATGATATTTTAATTACATTTTTGGCATTGTTATTCCCATTATTTGAAATTGTAATAGGTGTCAGTTTGTTTATTTATGCTCACCCTATACTTTATATTAGTGCCTTATCTTTAATTTTACTCTTTATAATTATTAATTCGTATGCACTTATTAATAAGATAGAAGAGGACTGTAAATGTTTCGGCAATTTAATTCCAACTAAGACAGGACTGGGTGGCTTAATACAAAGTCTATGCATGTTTTTCAGTATAGTGCCACTACTCTATTTTGATAAAGGTAATATGAATATACTTGACTTTGGCAATATATTTTATCTCGTACCTGTTCTTTTATGGTTCATCACTTTAATAATTATTAGAAGAAACGTAGAGGTGGTGTAACGATGGACATGGAAATTTATTATGCTTTCGTCATCATTTCTTGTGTATTAATGCTTAGCATTTTGATTTCATTAAGAACTAGACGAGTGCTAAATGTAGAAAAATGGGGACCGATGGAAAAAAACGTTTTTCCGTTGATTCCATTGAAGAATAAACAATTTGAATCTGTTAAAGTTCAAGATATTATGAATGAGATTAATGTGCAGACTTTAGTATTTATTGATAGTCAGTGTTCTGCTTGTAAAGCAACATTAAAAAAACTCAATTTTTTAATTCCTGTTAAAAAAGAAAAGTATATTTTTATAGCAACGGATACTATAGAAAATCGGGATAACCTGAGCTATTTAGAGGATGAATATATTTATTTTATAGAAGAAGAAATTCTTTCTAATCAGTTAAAAATAGATGTCTTTCCAATGTATCTAGTTTTGAATACTAATAATTTTGTAGTAGAGAAGAAAGGAATCGCAAGTTTAGAAAATCTTTTGGATGTGAATGACTATGAAGTTGAATGAATTAAAATTCCATGAGAAAGATCGACCTGTTAGAGACTTTTTCTATTCACAGTATTTTTATTTGAAAAATATTTGGAGAGAACAAAAGAGCATATTTCTTTTTTTAACTATTTTAAGCATAATAACTTCTATTATGTTACCTTTAGAAATTTTGCTACAGAAAAGGTTGATAGATCAACTAACGGTGGTGCAGAAAATTCCTAATGAATTGGGGTTTGTGTTAGTTCTCCTTGTAGCAATAACGTTTCTTAGTCTATTTGGACAACTATCTGGAAAAATTCAAGATTATCTATTTCGAAAAATTTCTTTAAGAGTGAATTATTTATTTAAAGCGATGTTAAACAAAAAAGTAACTAGCGTTTCTTTAGAAAACTTTGAGTCTAGCTTTTTTTACAATCAAGTGAATCTGGCAGCCAAAGCATTGGAAGGAAATGGGTTAGGTACAACATATTCTTTTTTGCAGATCATTACAAGTGTATTTTCGTTATTTTCAGTTTTTGCGATTTTAATGGCTATTCATTGGACATTACCTTTAACTGTGCTTTTATCAACAATTCCCGGGGTTGTCATTGTTTTTTTTAGCAAACTTAAAAATTATAAAGTTGAAAAAAACGTTGTATTTAAAGAAAGAGAGCTTTCTTATACAGAATCCCTTTTTTTTGACAAAAGCTATTTAAAGGAAATTAAAGTGTATACATTGAGTGATTATTTACTGGAAAAATGGAAAAAACTTTATTTTTATACGATGAACAAGAGACTTGAAGTGACAAAGTGGGAACTGAAAAATAGTGCAGTGATGATACTATTTGTAGGAGTTATCAATACAGGTGTATCTGTATTCTTTGTTTATCAACTAGTAGAGAACGCTTTAACAATAGGGAGTTATGTGGCGTTAACTGCAGCTATAATTACTTTACAGGGCATTTTTGCTCAAATTGGTGCACATATAGCTTCTATTTTTGAAGCAGCTATTTATAATAATGCATTAATCAAGTTGTTGAAAATAGAACATTTTGATGACGAAAAGAGAGAAGAAATTAATTCTATTGAAACGATTGATATTAAAAATGGCACTTTCAACTATCCTTATTCTGATATTTCAGCTTTTTCAAAATTGAACTTTTCAATACGAAGAGGAGAAAAAATTTCGATTGTAGGTGGAAACGGTTCAGGGAAAACAACACTCGCCCATTGTTTAGTAGGATTATTCAATTTGACAGAAGGAACGATTTTAGTAAATGGAGAAAATATGACCGACATTGATAAATCTAGTTTACATAAACAAGTTGCTGTTGTTTTTCAAACATTCCCTAAATATATGTATTCCTTAAGAGAAAATATTGGTTTTGGCAATGTAGATGACATGGAGAATGACCAGAAAATATGGGATGTCATAAGAAAAGTAGGATTGGGACATAAATTATCAATCCATAATGTTGACTTAGATACTTATTTATCTAAAGAAATGGATGGCGGAATTGATCTATCTGGGGGAGAATGGCAAAAAATAGCTTTAGGACGAGCGCTAATGAAGGATGTTAGTTTGATTTTGTTGGATGAACCTACAGCGTCATTAGATCCTCATTCAGAATTAAAAACACTTGAATTATTTGATAGCATGACAGATGATAAAACAACGATTACGATTACACATAGAATCGGACCCACGAAATTATCAGATAAGATTATCGTAATGGATAAGGGGAAAATTGAAGAAATTGGTACTTTTGATGAATTAATAAATAATAAAGGATTATTTTATCGTATGCATCAAGCCCAATCCAAATGGTATGAGCGAAAGGAGCATTTTCATGAAACCGTTGAAACTACATGAGACACAAAATATGAAAGAAACCCCATTAGTAGTGATGAAAAATGTGTCAAAGGAATTTCAGTCAAAGGATTTTATTGTACAAGCACTAGATACAATCAATTGTGAAATTTACCAAAACGAAATCGTAGCAATAATGGGTACGAGTGGTTCAGGGAAAAGTACATTACTTAATATTTTAGCTGCTTTAGACAAACCTACACATGGGGAATTAATGTTTCAAGGTGTACCAATGATTGAGCAATTTCAAGAACCGATAGCATCGGAATTTAGAAAACGAAATATAGGTTTTATATTTCAAAATTTTAACTTATTAGATGAATTGACGGTATCAGATAATGTGGCTCTGCCTTTAATTTTGCTAGATGAGGACTCTAAAAAAATTGCGCAAAAGGTGAAAGATGTTTTAACAAAAATGTCAATTAGTGATTTAGCTGTGAAGAAACCACATGAATTATCTGGTGGGCAAAAACAACGAGTGGCTATATCACGAGCGATTATTGCCAATCCGCTATTATTACTGGCAGATGAGCCAACAGGGGCCTTAGATGTGAATACAACTAATGATATTTTAACAACACTTGTTCAATTGAAAAATCTAACAAATCAAACAATTATATTGGTAACACATGATCCACATGTATCGACTTATGCTGATCGTGTACTATTCTTTCATAAAGGGAAATTAGTAGATAGTTATATCAATCAAGTAAATAGCGATAATTTATCGATGATTTTTGACAAATTTAAAAACATACAGAGGAGTTATCTCAATGTATGATTTAAAGAATATTGCTTGGAAACTTTGTAGAGCTGCTAAAATACAAGTAATCATTGCCATACAAGTTGTAGCACTCGCTGTTTGTTTAATTGCAACAATGTTGATCTATGTTGAAAATGCACGAACAGAAATGGAAGACAATATTCGTAACTTGTATGGGGATGTGGATATTTCTGCTGGTTATAACCTTTCATCTAGTCAAGAGTCTAGTCAATGGATTACGAAAGAAAGTTTTAATCAGATTAAAACTTTAGAAGAAGTCGAGCTTGTGGAACCGATTTTACTACAATTTACATCTATTGATAAGATTGAAGGAGCCTATACATTAGGTGTTACAAATGGGCATTTAACAAAAGGATTTTATCATTTGAACGACATACCGAAAGATAATGAAGTTATTATTTCACATTCGTTATCAAAAACATTAAATAAGTCTGTTTCAGATTCAATTATGGTAAATGGTAAGCCGTTTCTTATAAAAGGAGTGCTATCTCCTAATGAATATGGAGAAGATGCGCCTATTCTCTATATGGACATTGATTCTTTGAAAATTGTAAGTAGTATTCCATCGGATGTAAAAGGCTTGTTTGTCATGATTAAAACAACGGATGTGTGGCAGACAGCTACTGTATTACATCAATTTTTCCCAAATATACGTGTAGATATAACGAAAGAAACGGACTGGGTACAAGCAAATTTAAATTCCTTACTCGTTTTCATCATGATGTTAGTGTTTAGTATTATCATTATTAGTGGTCTATTATTGAAGTCCACTTTTTCATTATTATTTAGTCGTTTACAAGCCCAATTTTTCGTTTTAAGAACAATGGGAGCAACGACAGGGCAACTAAAAAAGATTGTCAACTATCAATCGACTATCATATTACTAATAGGTGTGGGGACAGGCACAATCAGTAGCCTTTTGTTGCTAAAATTCGTTGTCCCATCTTTGGTTGAGATGGTTGGCTTACCACAAGCCCATTTTAACATTCCTGTTGTCTATTTTTCAGCAATTTTACTTGCTATTTATTTCTTACTCTACATGTTTGTGTTTGTTCAAGTAGCGAGGGTAACTAAAATATTACCTTTAGCAATGAAAAGAAATTATGAGTTTAAATCATATCATTGGACGAAATGGAAGACCGTACTTACTTTTATAGTAGGTGTGATGTCCTTACTTATTCTTGCACAAGGTATTTTGCAAAATGATGCAATTCAATCAATTATTCTCATTTTTACTGGAAGTGTATGTATCATAGGTTGTCTATTCTTTTTATTCCCATATATGATAGTATACACATTGAAAAAATATTCTTCCTGGATTCATCGCTATTTAGGAAACAAAGCGCACTATGTAAAAATTCAATTCATCCCTAATTTAAGTAACTATGTTCCTGTTGTTTGTATATTAGCGATTTTGATTATGATTATTACGTTTAATGGTACATTTTTGAAATCTATTGTACAATCCGAGGAAACAACGATTGAAAAAACCTATCCGTATGAAGTAGCGATTGATAATCCTTATTTTGAAAATATTTCTTATAATGATATAGAGTTATTGCGAAAAAAAATTTCAATAAAAGAAATACAATTAGATAGTAAGGGTAGTTCTTTTCTCACTAATAATGGTGTTAATCTGAATTATTTTGCCAAAGATTTTGGTGGAGCAGATAGAGTTGAAATTACAGATGATGTAGCTGATAAGTATGATTTAAAAATAGGCGATGTTTTAGAAGGCGATTACTTAGATAGACGGTCAAATGAAAAAGTCATTCGTTTAAGAATTACTGGAATTGTTCCAACTGAAAACAAATATAAACAACTTTTTGTTGATTGGAATTCCCCTTTGATTAAAGATGTTGTAACAATTGATAAAATCCATTTAACTTTAGGTAATGGCACAACATTAGACGATCTCCAACAGACGATTCATGATTGGCCAACGTTAAAAATTGTGGAGCGAGCTGTTCTTTTAGAGCAAGCCTCGGAATGGTTTTATCAACGATGGGCAATGTTCATGCTCATTTTGACTGCTTTAGTAGTAGCGAGTTGTACTGGTCTAGTGCAAACGATTTTTCATATAATCTTTAAAAGAAGAGACCAATACAATACACAACGTTTAATCGGGCTTGCCCCAAAAGAATTAAAACAGGTTATTTGGTCTGAAGTTCTCTTTATTGTCACTATCGGTTTACTACTTGGATTAACAAGTGGCATGTTTTTAACAAAGTTAATCATGCAAATTGACGCAGATGGGCCAATAGAATGGGATTTCTTATTTATATTTAGTTCAAGTATAGGTACAGCGATGATTATTTTAGTATGTTGTCGACTATATATTGCTCGATTTGTAAAACGGAGTGTTATATAGAAATGTTCGTGTCAGATAACAGAATAATGTATATCTTAGTACATTCAGATTACACGCTTATGCAAGAGCTTTTAAAAAATATGTTCACTATGTATAGACCGTCTTGGGTAGTTGATACCATTAACTTGTTGAGTGAGGTTGTCATAAGGATAAATGCCAATAAAAAATATGATGTTGTGTTAATTGACACATCTTATAAGCATTTTGTTCACTATATACCATATTTAAAAAACCTCGAAACAATGAAATGCCAAATTGTTTTTATGACAGATGAAAATATTGGAGAGATTCATTACTACACAAATAATATCTTGAATTGTAAGGTAATAAATAAAAATATGACGATAGAACAACTAGTTCATATCATTGAAGGAGACTCAATAGAAATAGTTGATACAAGACGATTGGGCGGATTGAATATGTTAGAAATGAATGTGCTCATGGAATTGGCAAAGGGTCACTCCATTGACTTTCTTTGTAACTCTCAAAAATTTACAAATACAGAGATAGAGCAATCGATTAGACATATTAATGCATATTTTGGAACATCTCATTATTTAGAAGCAGTTTATAAAGCATATACAGAAAAACTTATTTAAGGGAACGTTAAGTGGCACTTTACGCTTACGTTCTTTTTTTGAACGTTTATGTAAAAGAGAAGATTGAAAATAGGCGATTATCTTTAAAAATATACTTTTTAGGATATTTTTAACTATTTTGATGTTACATGTTTTATACTAGTGATCAAGGAGGTGATGAGATGGAATTTACTGCAAAAGAGGAAATGCTAGTAGATTTTTTTGAACATAGAAGACCGTTAACACAGTTAGATAAAATTAAATTAGTGTATGGATTTCGTGTTGTTACAAGCGAGTTAAAAAAATTTTTGATTATTTACGGTATAGCTATAGCGTTCGGTTTATTTTGGAGAATGTTACTGGTTCAAATTGGATTTCTATTGGTGCGTCAAGTAGCATATGGTGCGCATTGTTCATCATTTAAAACGTGTCTTATTGTTAGTTGTATTTCATTTCCGTTCATCACATGGCTAGCTGTAGCATTGCCTATCACTTCACTCGTTGTTTGGGGGGCGTTTTTGCTAGGAGCTGTCATCTTGTTGTTTATTGGTCCAGTGAGTTCTAAAAAAACAAAAGTACAGGGTGAAGCTCATCGAACATTTTTGTTTAAAAAACTGTATAGCAGACTTATTGTGTTGGGGGGACTACTCGTTATTTTTCCAACATCCATAAGTGTATTTTTCTTAGCAGGATTTTTGAAGGGGATTGTTTTAGTGGTTATTGCAAAAATAGGAGGATCTCATTAATGAAATTTATTATCGACAATATTATTGATTATTTATATAATTTATTCGTTAAATTGGCTGACTTTAGCTCTGTTTATATGTGTTGGGGAGCTTTAGGAGAAGAGGAGTTGCCACAAGAATTAAATTTCAATAAATTTGAAAAAAATACATAAATATTCTAAGATAGATATTGATTATATGTTATTTTGGAAGGATCATGTTATTCGTATGTGGAGTATATCCTATTTAACTTTGATTATTTATCAATTTTTGATATTAAGTATTTTACCGTTATATTTTAGCAAAATTGCAATAACCAAAAAAATGATATTGAAGATTTCTTTATTAATAGTTTCGCCATCAGTAGTGTTGTTTGCTTTTATAGGTGTCTATGCTATGGCGTACATCCTATTAGTGGAAAGTTTCTTCGTCTACCGGCAAACAAAGCGTTGGCGGAATGTGGCCCATGTGCTGTTTACGATTGTTTTAGTTGTTTTGGCAGATCATATTTCTTCGCTTGTCGTGTATCATTTATCGAATGGCATGGATGCTATCATCACTTCTCCATTGGTACAACTCATTTTTTCGATGAGTATCCTATTTATATTGGTGCTTGTCTACATAAAGTTATTCGATTATTTTGTTAGATGGTATGTGTTTAAGCAATACATTATACCTGCAATGATTCCCTTGATGCTTATGACGATTGTCTTTATGTATACTGATATTGTGTTGATGGATGGTACATCGTTTATCAAAAGTGTCCAACATAATTTGTTCTTTTTTGTGATTTATTTGATGATCTTTATCATTATTATTGGTTTCTTTGTTTACTTAGCTATTAAGAACATACATATTAAACAAAAGGAAATGGAATTAGAAGAATTTAATTCATATGTGTCTTCGCTTGAAGAAATTAATA
Organism: Lysinibacillus sp. UBA5994; assembly: GCF_002429725.1. Taxonomy (NCBI): domain Bacteria; kingdom Bacillati; phylum Bacillota; class Bacilli; order Caryophanales; family Bacillaceae; genus Lysinibacillus; species Lysinibacillus sp. UBA5994. The sequence continues at coordinate 12,942 of NZ_DJAU01000058.1, forward strand.
GAGATATGCGTCAATTTAAACATGATTATATGAATATTTTAACATCAATGCGTCATTTTATAGATTCTAAAAGTTACTCAGAACTAGAAACATATTTTTATCGACATATTTTACAAACTGAAAAGAAAGAGCAAGCGCATGAAATATCCTTTTCGATGCTTAACTGTTTAAATATAGCTAGTTTAAAAGGACTTTTAACAACAAAACTTATTCAAGCGCAAACGTTTCACGTTCCAATGTACATTGAGATTGTCGAAAAAATCGATAGAATAGCATTGGATGAGATTCAATTAAATCGTATGTGCGGCATACTATTGGACAATGCGCTTGAAGCCAGTAAACATGCTACAGAGCCTTGGATTCGATTAGCATTTATTCGAATGGAAAAAGCTGTGTTAATTGCATGTATGAATACATTTTCATCCAATAAAAGTTATGAGTTAAAAGTGCATGAAATTTTCAAAGAAGGCTTCTCGACAAAAGGAGAGGAGCGAGGCTTGGGCTTATCTATATTACGTCAAATGGTAGATGCATCTCCAAAACTTCGTTTAAATACAAAAATAAATGGCAATTTATTTATACAAGAGTTGTTTATTGAGGAGGAGGGGGTGTAAATATGAAAGTGATTATTTGTGAAGATAATGTTGTACAATTAGAGCATATCAAAAAAACCATTAAAAACTATGCTATGATGGAAGGGAACGGGATTGAAATTGTACTTACAACTACAAACCCTAATGAAGTCATTACATATGAAAAAGCAGATTGTTATTTTTTGGATATTGATTTGAACCATGAGGTGACAGGGCTTATGTTAGGGGATATGATTCGCCAACGTGACCCATTGTGCAGTATTATATTTGTCACAACCCATGCAGAAATGACCTATTTAACGTTTATGTATAAAATTGCTGCGTTAGATTTTATTATTAAGGATCACACAGGTATGTTACAGCAAAAAATATTAACAACACTAAAAGTTGCATATGAAAAGTATATACAAATTGGCCAACAACAATCACCTTCACAGATTCAAATAAGAGCAAATGGTTATACAAGGAATATTGCTATTCAGGATATATACTTTTTTGCGGCATCCCCAAAATTACATAAAATTATATTACATTTAGAAAATGAGCATATTGAGTTTTATGGTCGCTTAAAGGATTTTAAGGAAGCACATACATCGATGTATCAATGTCATAAGGCTTTTATTGTGAATAAACAAAACATTGAATTTGTAGATCATAAGGAACGAGTTGTATATTTCAAAAATGGTGAAACTTGCTTTGCCTCTGCACGACTTATAAAGGGGTTAAAATAGTTAGACATCCACCTAGTAAAAAAACTTATGCTTACTTTTTCATCGATATAACAAGGATTGTGAGTTTATTTTGTATGACTGAACTCGCAATCCTTTTGCTTTAGACGTTCCTGATAAATGTGTGAAACAACCTTTGTTAAATGTGCTATATACTCTGTTGCTTCAATCTATACTACTACGGATAAGAAATGTTTAAAGATACTATTCTAATCACCATTAAACACTGTATTATAATAATGAAATAGTTCTATTATTCTTCCCATATCCAAATTGGCTGCTGAAGAACGATGGAAGTAAAATGAGGGTTGATTCTTTTAGAATTCACTGTCATCTCGTTGCTAAGAACAATCACTGTTAACTTCTCGTCATTGAGCCGTGCTATGACGGAAACGACTTAGATAGGAGATGACTTATTTGAATAGACCCTCCATTCGGAAAGTCTGGAAAGTATTGTAAAATTGGATTATCTAGGTTTAAAAGTCCTTTTTCTTCTAGTTGCATGATCGCTACAGCAGTGAATGTTTCTGAGTGTGGTTGGGCTATTAGGTAAATCAGTGTCTGCCAAACCGTAACCTTTTGTAAATAAAATTTTACCTTTCTTTGCAATAAGAACGATATCTTGAAATTTTTTATTTTTTAAGTATTGATCGATTTTTTCAGCCATACTTCCAATAGATTACTATGATTATTACGTCCAAAATTACTATAGACACTATGACAATAACAAGGGTAGAAATAAAGAAATTCTTGGAAATTTTTCGTGTATATAACTTTTGATTTATGTAATCTGTTAAACAAACCTTATTATAAGTTTTACAAAATATATAATTGTTATTAAAAATATCAACTCATTTATAGTAGGAGAAATTTTGTTAGCAAAAAAGATTTTAGCAAGTAAAGATAAATAAGATTCAAAAAAGAAGCCACTCTATGGGATAAAAATGTCTTTATAGAGCGGCTTTTTATATAATCTCTAAATTTTTACGATTAGTTCATGCTCTGTTCATTTAACAATTTTAAGCTAGGAGTAATCAAAGAAATGGAGGGGTTAGTGATGAATCTTGCCTGGAAAGAAATGAAGAAGAATAAAGTACGGTTTTTAATCTTGGGCTCCATCATCTTCCTAGTTAGTTTTTTAACGTTTATTATCTCGGGTTTAGCAAATGGTCTGTCACAGGATAATGCAGCTTTAATTAAGGATTTACCGAAGGGACAATTTTATATGGCTGAGGATGCGGATGGCACGTTTAATCTTTCAAGAATCGATAGCGACCTGCAACAGAAAGTCATAAGTAAAGAAAAAGAGGCAGTAGCTTTTTCGATCCAGATGGGCTTTTTAAATGATCAGGATGATAAACAACAAAGTGTAGCCTTTGTGACATCAACGGAATCTACACTTTTTAGCAATGTGCATCAAGACGAGGTGCTTTTGGATAGCTCACTACAAGATAAAGGAATACAAGTTGGAGATATATTAACGAATAATCAATACAGTGGAAAGTTCATTGTAAAAGGTTTTGTAGAGCAAAAAAAATATAGCCATGCTCCCGTTGCTTATGTTAGTGAAGAGGCTTATCAGGAGATGTATCGGGTAGCTGATAAACAATTAATTTTTGTACCAAATAGTGAGCCAAATGATATTAAGGGATTGCAAGCATATAGCAATAAAGAGTTTCTCAATACTATCCCTAGTTATAATGCGGAACAATTATCTTTAAATATGATTATATGGTTCTTAGTTGTCATTAGTGGGATGTTGTTTGCTATCTTCTTCTATATGATGAATGTGCAAAAAATTGGCTTGTATGGCATTTTAAAAGCGATTGGATTAAAAACAAGTAAGCTATTTAAAATGATCTGGACACAGATGGCTATTATTACAATCTTTTCACTTTTGGTATCTGTCAGTCTTAGCCAGCTATTTAATATAGTTGCTCCTAAGGGGATGCCATTCACTTTAACAATAGGCACTACAACACAGTTATCCGTTGTATTCCTCCTCATAGGCTTTATTGGTGCGACCTTGTCAGGAATGCAAATTAAAAAAATTGAACCGTTACAAGCAATACAGCAAGGGGAGGCTTAATCATGACGTTATTTACAATTGATGAAGTACGAAAAACGTTTAAGAATGGTGAAGTCGAGGAAGAGATCTTAAAGGGCATCAATCTTTCTTTAAATGAAGGAGAGATTACAGCATTGGTAGGTGCTTCTGGCTCTGGGAAAAGTACATTATTAACGATCGCTGCAGGACTACAACCCGCAACAGATGGGCAAGTGTTATTTGAAGAGCAGAATCTTACGACGATGAAAACCGACCAGGTACGAAAATTACGTGCAAGTAAATTCGGTTTTGTTTTTCAATTTGCACATCTCGTTCCATTTTTGACAGTGGAGGAACAATTGCTATTAATGCTAGATGTAGCTGAATCTCCATTAAAAAAGAATGAACAGAAATATGAAGTCAATCGGCTATTGGAGTTAGTTGGAATGGAACATCGTAAAACTGCCTATCCTTCCTCCTTGTCAGGGGGAGAGAAGCAACGTGTAGCAATTGCACGTGCTATTATTCATCAACCGAAAGTATTGTTTGCTGATGAACCAACGGCTAGTTTAGATTCACAGCGCTCTAAAGAGATTATGTTGTTATTAAGAACATTAACAAAAACTTTAAATATAACAACATTATTAGTGACGCATGACGAAGAAATGTTGGCATATACAGATCGTATTATTAAAATGAGCGATGGTGTCGTATTATAAAATAAGCAAGGCTCCCATTAGTAGGGAGCCTTGTGAAACATTAGGTTAAACGTGCATTACGACTCACTTTACAAACCATTCTCATTAACGCTTTGTGTAAAAAAGGAAAAATAGTAAAAACAACATCCAGTGTTTTGCGCATTGGCATTGGACAAATGATAGGCTTATTTTGATGAACACCCTCTATAGCCATTTTTGCAATTCGCTGAGGTGAGATCATTTTTTGCTGCTTTAATTGTTTGGTGATAATGGATTTATCCATATGAATCGCCTTTGCATTATCGAAAATTGGTGTATCCACAAACGTTGGACATAGAGTGCTCACCTTAATCCCGAATTCCTCAGCCTCATAGTGTAGAGAGGTTGTTAGTCCTATAACAGCATGTTTGGTAGTAGCGTATGCAGTAGAAAAAGGAGAAGGTCCTAACCCTGCAGCAGAGGAGGTATTGACGATATGACCAAAACCTTGTTTTTTCATAAGTGGGTAGCCTATTTGAGTCCCATAAATGACACCCCATAAATTAATGGCCATAATTTCTTTCCAATCCTCAATAGTCATTTCACCCATCTCCCCATACATAGCGATACCAGCATTATTAAACAGATAATCTATACGGTGAAATTCTTCAAATACATCATGAATGACAGAAGCTACATTTTTGTAATCGGTTACATTTAAATGTACAAATTTTACATGGGCGATATCCTTATTTAACTCTGCTTCTAACACACGACCCTCATGATCTTGAATATCAGCGATAATGACAAATATATGTCGAGCAATTAATTCTTGGCAAATAGCCTTTCCTATCCCTGATACACCGCCAGTAACAACAGCAATCTTTCTCATCTTTAGGACCTCCCAATTTTGTCTCCTTCGACTTTATAAAGTTCAATGATAGAGCTATATTGCTGTGCCACTAAATCAGCACCTTTACTATTCAAATGAACACCATCTAAAGTTACATGTAGCCCTCTTTTTTGAGATAATTTATCGATACGTAAAGGACTTTTGTAAAATAAAACATCCAGTAGGACTCTTATTACATTCGTATTAATAAAGCTTGAGCACTCCAAATGTTCTAAATGCTCTTTAAAGAGATTTTGCATATTTACAAAATAAACATTGCCAGATTTCAATGAAATAGACTCCATAACAGACGTTAATTGTGTTATTTCTTTGTTAGAGGGATTTTGAAGATCTTCTCCTACTAATGCTGGAGATACTAATACAACATTTTTGGAAGCGTCATGTGCTTTCTCTAATACCTTGAGGCAGTACTCTTCGAATTCAATGTGATCCTTCGCCACAGGCTGTGCTTGCACCTTTAATAATTTTGAATAGACGTCATTGACGCCTATCCAAAGAATAAGGAGATCATAGGAAGATTGGAGCGGCATTTTTTCCAAGCGAGTAAATAAACTTTTAATCGTCTCGCCTGGATTTCCAAGATTATCGAATGAAATATGAGGATATTGATGTTTCAAGAGATCATAAAATGAAACGCCTGGACGACCTTCTGTTAAGCTATCACCTATTAAACCTACTTTCATTTAAACCCCACCTTTTTTAATTTCTTTTAAGAAAATCGTTATTGCCTGTTGAAAGAGTGGTTCTAATGATTTCAAGTTATGAGTATTGGTCAGCTGACATAATCCACCTAGCCATGTGCCAAGTAAGACGGTCCATGTATCTACATTGCCATGAACAAATTCGTTTTGGTCGATGCCCTCTTGAAGAATTGCTCGATAAGCATTCATTGGCGTAATAGCTAAATTGTATAACTGTTGTATTGAATCAGGACTTGATTTGGGATTAGATGCCAGTTCCTGACCTGACTTTAGTAAGGGTGTTTGATACTCATAGAGGACATGCATGGCCATACCATACAATTTATCTGTTGATGTGGTGTATGAAGATTCTTGTTGCAACCATTTGTCATGCCAATTTTTCATCGATTGCTGCGCCAAAAGCACAAATAACTTTTCTTTATTTTCGAAATGATAATAAATATGTCCTTTACTATAACCAGAGGCTTTTGAAATATCACCAACAGATGTCTGATTATAGCCATGTTGAGAAAATAATTGGATGGCATGTTTGATAATCTCAATCTTTGCCTTGTCACTGTCATAGCGTCTTTTACTCAATGTTGTACTCCTTTAATGATTTGAACAATCGTTCTAATTTAATTATACATAATTTTCTAACTAATTAAATACATAAATTTTTTATTTGGAATATTGTCAAATTTCTAAAGTTGCAGGAAGGGAATTCCAATTAATTGTTGAATTATTTGTTATGCTAAAAATGAGGGGGTATATGTATGGGAAAAGTGATTGGCTTTGAATTAAATAGTCAGGAACCGGAGAAAGCGGCAGCTTTTTATAGTAAAGTGTTTGGCTGGGAGGTGGCAGCTCCAAAGTGGGATTATTGGGCAGTTATGACTGGGAATGAAGACAAAGCTGGAATTAATGGTGGCATTGGTAAAGGACCAAGCGATTTTCCGCATGGTACAAGAATTCAAATTGAAGTGGAGGCAATTGACGAAGTCATTGCACAGGCAAAACACAATGGTGCTACTATTTTGCGTGACAAAATGGCGTTTGATGATTTCTATCTAGCTTATTTGGTCGATCCGACTGGAATAGGAATTGGATTAATTCAATATAAAAATAACGAATAAAGTCTCTTTTAATAGAGGCTTTTTTCATTTTAAGCATATGGGTACGTCTTTATGGGTATAGAATCGAAGGAGGAGGGATAATGTGAAGAACATATTGAAGCTAGTATGTTTGATCCTGATAACGATTGGTATATTACCGAAGGAAGTGCAGGCAGCCAGCTTTATCGATCTAACGGATGATACATTAACGACGGAAATTCATTATTTAGTAGAACAGGATATTGCGAAAGGGTATTCGAATAACTTGTTCAAGCCGAATGATTTTATTACGAAAGCACAAGTAGCTGTAATGCTAACACGTGCTTTAGGATTAAACACGATCCATGTGCAAAATCCAAACTATCAAGATGTCACAACTACTCATAAATTTTATAAAGAAATTGCGGCTGTGCAAAATAAAGGTATATTTGATACTGCCCATAAATTTCATCCAGATGCACCGCTTACTAGGGGGGAAATGGCGATTGTGCTAAATAGGGCCTTTCAATTAAAAGGTTCAGATCCTTATTATTTTACAGATGTGAGTAAGCAGACACCAGGTTATAAAGAAATTTTAACACTGGCCCATAATCATTTAGTAAGGGGCTATGAGAATGGTTCGTTTAAACCTAATGCCCCTGTTACACGCGCCCATTTCTCAGCGTTTTTAGCGAGAGCAATGACTCTTTCTAAACCTAACTTGCTAAGGGACCCCGCATTTGAATATACGTATGCCTATTATTCTTTAAGTGACAATAAGCGTTATACTTTAAACTATCAATATCAGCAACACGACGGTAAAAATGATGTATGGACAGTCAAAAATGTAAGTACAGGACAAACTATCTCTGATGAGCTTTTATATGGTCATGATCGTGCATACGGACAAGCAATTTCTAGTGAAGCTAACACACATTATGATTTATATATAGAACTTCCACTTAGAATAGGTGTTGTTTTACATGAAGATGATCCAGGGGTTTCAGCAGGGGAACGAGTAACTGTAAAATCTACTGATGGTACGGTACAAGCTGGTGATGTGCAATATACGGGCGTGGTTATAGTCGAGAAAAGGTCAGAATTTAGTGATGTAGTGAAAACTTATTACTTTGTAGATGATATAGGTTTAGTTAAAGAGCTACACAATGACATAGTTGTGTTTGAATTGCTCAATAGGACAATGAAATAATGTGAAAGGAAAGCAAGCCACCGATGGACTTGCTTTCCTTATTGTTGTACAGAGATATGAAAAAAACGCTGTAGAGCTTGCAGCCATTCCTTCTCAGTGTTTGTTGTATAGGTAGTTAAAGATTGTCCTTCATAAATTCTAAATTCGTTGTTCATCATGGTATGACGGCCACCAATGGTTCGAATCATAGCAATTTTATTTTTTTGCTTGGAAAGTCGTGGTGCAAATTTTGCATCATTGGCATCGTCGTGAAAACTATAAAGCAAACGCCAACTATGTTTAGCTTGTTCCAACAGCATCCAACCATTCGCTTCATCATAATCTATTTTATATAACTCTTTACCTTCACGGTGTTGATAGCCAGCAATCAGTGGCACTGGTTTACAGGGTGCTAATGCACCGACACCTACATCCGAGATATAGTATTGTCCACTCATATTTACTAGTAATAATTGATGCATAGGAATTTCCTCAGGAGGGGTATTTTCCGCTACGTTGCGCCAAAACTGGGCATAACGATTGGTGACAGAAAAGCCAAGCTCTCGTAGAAGCCAGCTGAATAAGATATTTAATTCAAAACAATTGCCACCACGTTTATCAATAATTATTTTCTTAAATATATCAGGAATAGCGAAGGAGATACCACGATTCAAGGCAACATCTAAATTTTCATAGGGAATGGTTAATAGATGTTTAGTTTGTAGTTGTCCAAGTAGTTGAATAGATGGCTCTAACGTTCCTTGAAATTGAATATACTGTAAATAGTGCTGAATTTGTAAATTCATAAAATCGCCTCACTTCCTTATTAATAACATAACCGAAATAGTCTTAGATTACACGCATAAACTGAAGTAGGAAATGATAGAAAAATAGCTAAATAACTAGTAAGATTAATATATTAGCTACTATAAAGTGAAATATTTTACATATTAGTTAATAATATTAATGGTAAGGTAGGTATCGTATAAAGAATGAAATGGATAGAAGTGAATACATATGAGGAAATGAGTGAAGTGGCAGCTACTATTTTCTCAAAACAAATACAAGAGAAACATGATAGTGTTTTAGGTTTAGCAACTGGTGGATCACCTGTAGGCATGTATAAAGAATTAGTGGCACGACACCAAGCTGGCCATTTATCTTTTAAGGAAGTACAAACTTTTAACTTGGATGAGTATGTTGGCATTGAGCAATCAAGTCCAGCAAGCTACTTTACATTTATGCATGAGAATTTATTTAATTTTGTGGATATACAGCCGAAAAATGTCCATTTGCCAAATGGACAGGCAGCCAATTTAGCTGAAGAATGTGCTGCATATGATAAGCGCATTGAAGAAGCAGGAGGCATTGATTTACAGCTTCTAGGTATCGGTGTAAATGGACACATTGCTTTTAATGAACCAGGCACATCGTTTGATGCCAAGACGAATATTGTGGAGCTAACAGAGTCAACAAGAACAGAAAATGCTATTTATTTTGATGATCCGTCTGAAGTACCAACACATGCCATTACAATGGGCATCCACTCCATAATGAAAGCAAAGGAAATCGTTCTCATTGCCTTTGGTGAAAAAAAGCTCGCGGCGATTGAGAAATTGAAAAGTGGTCATATTACAGAAGAATTCCCAGCAAGCCAATTATTAAACCATCCTAATGTTACAGTAATTTATGGTGGTACGAATTAGCAAAAATAAGCAAAGACTTCTTAGGGTTGAAGTCTTCGCTTATTTGTTTTTCCTGATAGAATAACTCCTGCAACAACCGCTAGTCCACCTATAAGCTGAAATGAATGCAATTTCTCATCAAGAAAAAGGACGGCAAAAATGGAGGCAAAAACAGGAATGAAATTTAAATAAATACTTGCCTTGTTCGCTCCAAGCTGTATAACACCACTGTTCCAGCAGAGAAAAGCAATGATAGAGGCAAAAATACCAACATATAAAATAGCAGCAAAGGTTGACCATTCCCAATGAATTGCTGTTGCACTAGACAGTGTTTCATAGAGAGAAAAAGGAAATAACATCATAGCCCCAAGTCCAATCGTCACTAGAAAGGTAGACTGCCCTGGTAAGCGAGTTGCATATTGTTTAATGAGTAATGAATATATGCTCCAACATAATACTGCTGCGATTACAATTAAATCCCCTTTGTTGAAAGTAAAATCGACAATCCTTGTAAAAGAGCCACCCATTATAATAAAGGCAACTCCACTCAGTGATAGAACGGTCCCTATTAACTGATATTTTGATAGTTTTTCCTTCAAAAAAATAAAGGAAAGTATGTAAATCATTATGGGCGTAGAAGAGTTCATTAAAGATGCATTAATAGACGTTGTGTAATGTAATCCAATGTAAACAAGTGTGTTAAATGCTGTAACCCCTGTTAATGAAAGAATGATGACAATCAACCAATGTCTTTTCAGTATCCGCCATTCACGTTTTAGTTGGTGAAATGCAATGGGAAAAAAGATAATAAATGCGACGCACCAGCGTAAAAAGGCAAGTGTTAGGGGAGGGATATCTTCACTAACGGCACGTCCAATAACAAAATTACCACCCCATAAAAGAGTTGCGAGTACTAATAATAGATATGGTGGAATTTTCAAGATGCTTTAACCCCTTTATTAATTGAATAGTAAAGTTAATTATAGGCAGTCAGTATAGCAATAATCAATGCCCCTGAAGTTTTGCTATGCTAAAATAAGGAAAACAAGAGGAGGAATAACTGTGAAAAGTACCGTACCATGTTTACAAAAGGGAGATTTAGTCGGTGTTGTTGCACTTTCAAGTCTTGTAGAGCCTGAAAAACTAGGAGAAGCAGTAGCTTTTTTGGACGAGTTGGGTCTTCGCTATATTGTGGGTGATACGATTCATGCAAAACATGAATATTTGGCAGGAAGTGATGAAATCAGACTAGCTGATTTTCATGAGATGGTAAAAAACCCAGAAGTGAAAGCAATCTTTTGTATAAAGGGTGGCTATGGCTCTGCCAGAATTGCTGATAAAATTGATTATGCTTTAATAGAAGAAAATCCTAAAATTTTCTGGGGCTTTTCTGATGTTACATATTTACATTGTGCGATTAATGAATATGCCAATATGGTGACATTTCATGGGCCAATGCTGATGTCAGCTAATAAGATGGATGATTTATCAAAGAAAATGTTTTTACAGCTATTCTCCCCGATGGAAATTCAATATACAGAGGCAATTTCTCCGTTAACAACGATTGCTGGGGGCATCACACGTGGTGAAATGATTGGAGGAAATCTCTATCGTCTTGTCAGCACACTAGGTACCAAATTTGAAGTGAGGACTGAAGGCAGGATTTTATTAATAGAGGATGTAAATGAAACAATTCCAGTTATTGATTCAATGCTTCAGCATTTAAAACAAGCAAGGAAGTTTGAGCAATTAGCAGGAGTCGTCATTGGTTCGTTTACACAGACAGGATCTGAGGAAGCGGCTCTTCATTCGTTAATGAAGGAGTATTTTGCAGATTTAGGAATACCAGTTGTGGCAGGTTTTAAGTTCGGACATGAAACAACGAATATAGCGATTCCATTAGGAACAGAAGCAATTTTAGACGCACAGGAAAAGGTATTGAAAATATTACCAGGTGTGCATGTATGATAGGAAGAGGAAATATGGCTATTGAAAAAATACTGTATGAAGCTGCCGTTGCACTAGCAGAAAAAAGATATCCCTCTGGATGGGGAGGAGCTGCAGCCTTATATACCGCGGATGGACAAATTTTAACAAGTGTCGCACCCGAGGTCATGAATGCTGCTACTGAATTATGTATGGAAACAGGTGCTATTTTAGAGGCACATAAATTGAATACAAAAGTTACACATTCGATTTGTGTTGCTAGGGAAGATGAAACATCTAAATTTGTAGTGCTGACACCCTGTGGAGTCTGTCAGGAAAGACTTTTCTATTGGGGAGAAAATGTAAAGGCAGCGATTACGAATGCAGATGGAGAATTGGTATTTAAATCATTAAAGGAAATTCAACCTTATCATTGGTATAAAGCATATGAACAATAAAGTAAAAGACATTACAAAAAATGTAATGTCTTTTTTAGCTTCGTTAATAAGGCTCAGCATCGTGTCCTTTATTCATGGCATCTTGAGGTGCTTGGTCACCCTTGATATTGCCAAGTGGTTTTGATGCAGAGGAATCTTTTTTAGCGTTGTGCAAACCTTCCTTGAGTAAGCGACCATATTCTTCGTCGGCTTCTTGTGCCAAAGCAATCATGGCATTTTGAATATCCTCATGACAGACCGATAGATCACGGATTAAATTTTCAAGAAGTTCATCGCGTTCCCACTGTTCAAAGTTACGATAAGTTTCACCAGCCTGTTTCGTATTACTTTGACGATCAATCGATTCACGAACAAGGTTTCCTTCAATGTATGGTGTATATTCTTTACCAGCTTGTGTTGCTTCCTTTAACCCATTCAGCATGGATGGCTCATAGTTAATATGTGGATTTTGTCCAGGTGCCAAATCACGCTTATACATCATTTGCCCACCATGTTGATTGGTCGCTACACGTTTTTTTGGTGCATTAATTGGAAGCTGTAAGTAGTTGGCTCCTACACGATGGCGTTGTGTATCAGAATAAGAGAAGGTACGACCTTGCAACATTTTATCATCAGAGAAGTCTAAGCCATCAACAAGCACCCCTGTCCCGAAAGTAACCTGTTCCACCTCAGCAAAATAATCTTCAGGGTTTTTGTTTAGCACCATTTTGCCAACTGGATACCACGGAAATTGATCGTTTGGCCAAAGCTTTGTGTCATCCAATGGATCAAAATCAAGCTCAGGGTGTGAACCATCCTCCATAATTTGAACATGTAGCTCCCATTCGGGGAAGTCTCCACGTTCGATAGCATCATATAAATCTTGTGTAGCATGATTGAAATTTTTCTGTTGGATTTCTTCTGCTTCTTTTTGTGTTAAATTTTTAATACCTTGTAGCGGTTCCCAATGATATTTGACAAGGACTGCCTTGCCTTCACTATTCACCCACTTGTACGTATTAACCCCAGAGCCCTGCATCATACGATAATTTGCTGGAATCCCCCAAGGAGAGTAAACGAATGTTACCATATGGAAGGTTTCTGGTGAGCTAGCACAAAAATCAAAAAAACGTTCAACGTTTTGAATATTAGTAATGGGATCAGGCTTAAAAGCATGAATCATGTCTGGAAATTTGAGCGCATCACGAATAAAGAAGATCTTTAAATTATTGCCCACTAAATCCCAATTGCCATCCTCTGTATAAAACTTTACTGCAAAACCGCGGGGATCACGTAATGTTTCTGGGGAGTGACCACCATGTATAACAGTTGAAAAACGCACAAATACAGGTGTTTTTTTCCCTTTATCCTGAAAGACTTTTGCACGTGTATACTTAGAAATAGGTTCATTGCCAACAACACCATAGGTCTCAAAATACCCATGTGCTCCAGCTCCACGAGCATGCACAACTCGTTCTGGAACTCTCTCTCTGTCAAAATGACTCATCTTCTCTAGGAAATCATAATTTTCCAATGTTGCAGGACCCCGATTACCGACTGTTCGCAAATTTTGATTATTGGTAATTGGATGTCCCTGTCTGTTGGTCATTGTCATATCTTGCTCATGTGTTGCATCATCTTGCTGTGTCATAGTATGACCCCTTTCCTATAGATACTTCCATTTTGTCCTTGAAAGGGGCAAACTAGTCATCCAAATTATCCCTTTGAACTACTTAAAAAAGCTCTCCATACATAAATGTAGGAGAGCCCTGGATGGCGTTTTCAAATGGAATCAAGTTGTTTTGAGTATGGCCATTGCTTATAGTTGGTCATTAGTCATCGGTCATACAGTAACAGGTAACTTGTTATTGGTTTTTAACTAATTAGCTGAAAAGCTAGATTTGAAAACAGCACATCCAACTCGGGTTGGAGTCTCACCGTCCCGAGTCTAGAAATAACGGGAATCGTCAAAGTTAATTTGAATACTGTAATTTTTTGAATTAATAAGATTAGATAGCTTATGTGCATCTTTTTCAAGCTTTGTAGCTCGTTCTCTATATTCATCTGGCTCATACAAAGCAATTTCATATAACATTGTATTTTCGCCATAGCCAAATCTTACACTCTCTTTTTCTCGCATACTGAAATCTTTACACATATCAGCCTCGGCACGAAGTTGTGTTGCTAGTTCGATGGCTTCTACTAGTGCTAGCTTTTGACCTTTAAAGTCTACTGTGTTTTGGATGTTTGCTTCGTAAACGAGGCGGTCTAATGTACGAGTATCTAGACGAACTTGGGCTAAGTCAGCTTCAATAAGGGGGAGTGCTCGATTACTTGTTTTAGGGGCTTGTCCCTTTTCAACTGTTACAAAGGCACTGCGATGTAGTTCGTTTACTAGCTCTTGAGTTTTCTTTCCTAAAATACTTTTTAGTTTAACAGCTTCTGCAAGATTAATCACGAAAACACGTCCTTTTTATAGTGTTATAGATGGTACATCATTTGATATAATTGCGATTTGATAATGTCCGCCATGAATTTGATTAAACATTTTCCCAGCTGACGCTAGCAGTCCATTCGCTGCGTCATTTGTTAAGGAAGGGCGGAAATAAAAAATATGTAACGCATCAGTTGTTTCCTCTGTGACAGCTGTGCGTTTAGAATCAACAAAAGGTGAGCCAAATGCTCCTACCTCATCACGACTATACAGAATATTTTCTAATGTGTTAAAGCGCCCATTCAAACCTTCATAACCAATCTCGTCATGACCAAGATCAATTGTTACAAACCCTTTGATTTGAGCAACATCATATAGCCCAATTGGCATTTCATATTGAAGTGAAAAGAAATTATTTAAATCAACACCTGAATGAATTGGCGTTAAATAGTTTTGCTTACTAATTCGACGCATAAGGCTTTCTGCTGAGTGACGATAGCGATTTGGATCAGCACCAAGCTTTTTCCAAATCTGTCGCCATTCTGCGATCCCCTCACGCTGTGTTACAGGAAGTTCCTGCATTTCAAGAAAAAGATTTTCCTGATACAATTGCATACGCCCTTTAATCATTTGAGGGGATTCTGCTACAACAATTTTGGTATAATGAATAATGCCGATTTTTAGCTCGGGATGTTGTGTTAATAGAGTTGGGTTAATGGAAATTTCCAATGAACATCACCTACTTTATCTATTTCTAATATTGTACCATGTAAGGAGTTGGAAATAAAATGAACATACACGACCTACAACGTGATTTTGTGGCATATGCGATGTCCATTGGTGTTGATAAAATAGGTTTTACAACAGCAGCTCCCTTTACAGAATTAAAAAACAGATTGCGTCGCCAGCAGGAGCTTGGCTATCAGTCTGGATTTGAAGAAAGTGATATTCAAAAACGTACAGAACCCCTTCAATTACTAGATGAAGCAGAGAGTATAGTAGCGATAGCTGTGGCTTACCCTTCACGTATGCAAAATGCACCAATTGGTAAAAGGGGTGCGCGACGTGGAATTTTCTGCCGTGCTTCATGGGGTGTCGATTATCATACAGCATTACGTGAGCGTTTAAAGCTATTATCCACTTGGCTTGAGGAACATGTCAAAGGTGTACGTATTGAATCAATGGTTGATACAGGAGCCCTTGTAGATCGGGCGGTAGCTGAACGTGCAGGCATTGGGTGGAGCGGAAAAAATTGCTCGATTATAACGCCTGAATTTGGTTCCTATGTGTATTTAGGAGAGCTCATTACAAATATTCCATTTGCGCCAGATAAGCCAATGGAAGATGAATGCGGAGATTGTCGACTGTGCTTGGATGTTTGTCCAACGGGAGCCTTAATTCAAGGTGGACAATTGGATGCACAGCGTTGTATTGCTTTTCTGACTCAAACGAAGGGTACATTACCAGATGAGTTTCGTAGTCATATCGGTAATCGACTCTATGGCTGTGATACATGCCAGACAGTATGTCCTAAAAATAAAGGGAAAATTAATTGGATTCATGAAGAATTTATACCAGATCCTGAGCTAGCCAAACCATTATTGACACCGCTTTTAACGATTACTAATCGGGAATTTAAGGGGAGATTTGGTCATGTTTCAGGCTCATGGCGTGGAAAAAAGCCTATCCAGCGTAATGCCATCTTGGCACTTGCTCATTTTAAAGAGGAAGCCGCCATACCAGATTTGATTGCTCTACTTCATAAAGATGACCGTCCTGTCATTCGAGGCACAGCCGCATGGGCTTTGGGTAAGATTGGCGGGAATACTGCACAAACTGCCTTACATGAAGCAGAAGCTACAGAGCAGGACGAAGAAGTGCGAAGTGAAATTTATAAAGGGTTGCAGTTTTTTAAGTAGTGTTGGATGTAGAAGCAATTGACTAACTACAGTTTAATGTAGGGATGAAATCAATTGCTTGGAGTTCCTATGATTGAGAGCGGATCCGCTCTAATTGTGAGAAGAGTCGCTCCAAAAGAGGAAGGCTTCGTTAACTTTTTAAAGAGTCATCTTAAAGAATTTTTTAATAAGGAAGTGTGTCGTTATGCCATTGCATATCGTTTTATATCAACCAGAAATACCAGCCAATACGGGGAATATTGCACGTACCTGTGCGGGTACTAATACATCGCTCCATTTAATTCGTCCGCTAGGTTTTTCAACGGATGATAAAATGCTGAAACGGGCGGGCTTAGATTATTGGCATAGTGTAAATATTGTCTATCATGATTCACTTGAGGATTTTATAGAGTACTCTAAAAATGGAGATGTTTATTTAATCGAAACATACAGTGATGAGCCGTTTACGAAAAATGATTTTAGTGATCAAGACCGAGATATTTATTTTATGTTCGGAAAAGAAACTACAGGTTTGCCGAAGGACTTTGCTTATGAACGCCGAGATATGTGTTTACGTATTCCACAAAGTGATCATGTGCGATCACTTAATTTGTCCAATACGGCTGCAATTGTTATTTATGAGGCATTACGTCAACAAGGATATCCAGGGTTACATTAAAAAGCAGTTCTCCGCTTGTGAGAACTGCTTTTTAATATTAAAACTTTAATAATACAACATTCCCCGCAGGATCCTCTGTTTGGAACCCTCTGATGATTTCTGTAACAGGTGCACCTATACCACGAAGATTATCTTTCATAGTTGCCGCTTGTTCTTCGTTATCTAAACGCAATGAGAACGTTTTTAAGCCAACTTGATTTTTTCCAAGCTTTGGTGCATTCTCTGAGTGCCAAGTATTTAAGCCAATATGATGATGGTAACGGCCTGTAGAAATAAATAATGCTTGGGACCCGTAGCGTGTGACAATATCATAACCTAATCCCTTTGTATAAAATTGCTCGGCTTCAGCCAAGTTAGAGACCGATAAATGAATATGGCCCAATACTGTGCCAGCAGGCAGACCAAGCCAGTTGCCATCGCCCTCTTCTAAAATAGAACGAATATTGAGTGGTTCTGTCACCATATGCACCTGATTGTTATGCCATGTCCATTCACTTTCAGGACGATCTGCATAAATCTCGATTCCATTATGATCAGGATCATTTAAATAGAGTGCTTCACTTACAGCATGATCAGAAGCCCCAAGGTACACACCTTTTTCGTGAAAATGAGAAATAACATTAGCTAAGTCACGTCGACTAGGTAATAATAGGGCGAAGTGATAAAGTCCTGTCGTCATGCTAAGCTTATCTTCTACGGTTTTAGGCTGAACAAGAGTTAATAGAGCTGTTTCTCCATCGGCAGTTAACATAGCTTTATGTGAATCTTGTTGTAACACTTTAAAGCCAATAATTTCTTGATAAAAGGTTAAAGAGCGGTGTAAATCACTCACTTTTATTTCAACATTCGTTACATAGGTGTTTGGTTTTTCATGAAAATGCATTTTGAATACCTCCAAATAGTTATCTTTTTTCATTAAGTTACTTTATGTAAGTTAGTTTATTTTAAAAATAAAGGAAAGTCAAGTATTTCTATATTTCTATTGTTCCACAAAAAAAGAAAATCACTAAGCTTTTCGAAAAGCTTAGTGATTTTCTTGAGATATTATTTGTCAGCTTTGTAGTCGCCTTCGTATCCAGCAGTGAAAATAGCTGTTAAGAAAGCAACTGTTACACCAATGATTAATAATAATTTCATGGAAGTAACCCTCCTCATGTTATAAAGAAATCTCTTTTTAGTATAGCCTATCTACTTTAAAAATGAAACGACATAGCAGAATAAAATATGTCAGAAATGGTTCAAACAGCTTGATATCGGGAAAACTAAAAGTGAGGTGATTAATATGGAAAAAAAGGTGCCAAATATTGAAAACGGGACAATGGTGAGAGATATGAAAGAATTAAAAGATTTGGGCAAGCAGATGGAGCATTTACGTGATGGTCTAGAGCTTGCGGAGGATGAGCGAATCGCTGATCCAATTCAATTGGAAGATGTTGAACAGAAGAAAAAGTAGTATATAAACTAGCCGCTTTATTTTTCTTAAATCCAATTTTTTGTATAATGGAACGAGGATAAGAAAGGGGTTGTGCTTTTTGAATTTACAATCAACGAAAACATTATCAAATGGTGTAGAAATGCCTCGTTTTGGCTTAGGTGTTTACAAAATGACAGAACGTGAGGAAACATTACAGGCTATTGATAAAGCACTTCAATACGGTTATCGAGCTATTGATACAGCATCCTTATATGGGAATGAGGTAGAAGTAGGAGAAGCTATTCGTCATTCAGGCATTCGTCGTGAAGATATTTTTGTTACAACAAAAGTATGGAATAATGACCAAGGATATGATGCAACATTACGTGCTTTTGAGGTTTCGCTAAAGAATTTAAATATGGATTACCTAGATTTATATTTAACACATTGGGCTGTCCCTGAAACATTTGAAGAAACATATCGAGCTATTGAGCGCCTTTACGATGAAAAATTAATTCGCGCAACAGGTGTATCGAATCATCATGAGCATCATTTAGAAAAAATATTGGCTAAGGCAAATACTGCACCGATGGTTAATCAAGTGGAGGTACATCCATATTTACAACAGCAGCCATTAAGGGCATTTTGTAGTGAACACCAAATTGCTGTTACTGCATGGTCTCCACTAGGACGTGGTGGTGTACTTGCTGATCCTACCATTATTGAGATTGGGAAAGAAATCGATAAAACCCCTGCTCAGGTAGTACTGCGTTGGCATTTACAAAATGATACACTCGTTATTCCCAAATCCGTAACACCGAGCCGAATTGAGGAAAATGCACAGATTTTTGATTTTGAATTAACCCAAGATCAAATGGAGAAAATGGCAACATTAAATCGTAACCAACGATTTGGACAAGATCCTGATCATTTTAAATTTGATTTTTAAAAAAGAATAAATCCCGCACTCCTATAGAGGCGGGATTTTTCTTATTGCTCGTCCTTGACGATAATACGTTTATTTAAAAAAGGATGGTCAAATTCTAATTGAATGGCATGTAGTTCGTAGTCATCACTTACTGTTTCTCGTGCACCATACATTGTATCCCCAATAATTGGATGGCCAATATAGGCTAAATGCACACGGATCTGATGTGTTCGCCCAGTCTCAAGTATGAGATGAACGACACAGGAATTTTTGTAACGCGCCACCACTTCATAGTGTGTTACAGCATGCTGTCCAGTTTTGGACACAACACGTCTTGTGGCATGGTGTCTGTCTTTGCCAATTGGTTCAGCAATCGTTCCAGAAGACGTTCGTAAGTTACCTTGCACCTCTGCTGCATACGTACGAATAATGGTTTTTTCCTCAATCATTCGATCGAAAATGGACTTTGCTAAAGGGTGCTTTGCTACTAGTAATAAGCCCTGTGTCCCTTTATCAAGACGATGAACATGTTCAGCATAAATGCCACCCTGTTCTTTGATATGTGCCATGACATGGTTCATACATGTATGTGTATCACGAGCATCATTAGGATGTGTTGCCATACCTTTTGGCTTTGATACGATTAAACAATGGTCATCCTCATAGACTACATCAATAGCACATACAGGTGTTGGTTTGTAGCTAGAAGTTGGAACAGGAAACGTAAATTTTATTATTGTTCCAGTTTGTAATGGTGTATTCCATTGAATCAGCTCATCATTTACCAATGTGATGGCTTTGGCCATACGCAATTCATGAACGAGTTTTTTACCGAGTCGCCAATGATTACGTAGCAATTCTTCCACACTTAAGTTATCTTCAGCAATTTCATAATGAAACATAGATCTTCCTCCGTAGAAAAAACCGTATTCCAAAGGTAGAACACGGTCTTCCGATTATTTTGCAGCTTTAGAAGCTTTGATTAAATAAAAGCTTGCCCCTGCGATTAAAATAAATGCAGTTAATGCTAAAAACGGAATAGTAATAAAGCCTAACCAATTAATATATTGTCCTGTACAAGAAACTGCGCCACAGGAGGGGGCATTTTCAGCTAAAAAGCTAAGCTTTTGAATTCCGTAATGGTAAAGTGAAATACAGCCGCCAACCACAGAAAATACAGCTGTTGTGACAGCAATACGTGCATTTTTTTGTATAAATGCTACTGTCGTCATTATAACAATTGGGTACATAAAAATACGTTGAATCCAACATAATTTACAAGGTTCATAATGACGAATCTCAGAAAAATATAACGAACCTAGTGTTGCTATAGCAGAAACAATCCAAATAAATAATAAGCCATTTTCTTCTTTTTTAGACATATTCAATCTTCCCTTCATAAAACCATGTCCTTGTTCGATTATAGTGGTTCTAGTTTTATATGTAAATCAACTTACACAAAATAAGGTATGTGATGAATTTCAGTCTAAAGTATGAACAGTGGAAGCAGACGCTTTCAATAGCTTAATGGTATCATTAACAATAGTAATGCTAAAGAAGAGGTGTTTTCGTGAGGGAGAATGAGCATTCCAATATCAGTATTTTAAAAGAGATTGCTGAACTATTAAATGAAGAAACTGAAATTGTCACAATGCTAAAAGGTGCGCTCATCAAATTTTTAAATGGCACCAATTTTGAAACAGGCTGGATTTTTTTTATTGATGCAAAGGGGCGTTCAGAACTTGTTGTCCATGAAAATCTACCAGAGGCATTGGAATATAACAATTGCCATTATTTAAAAAAGGGCGGTTGTTGGTGTGTATCGCGTTATCGTAATGAAGAGCTAAAAAAAGCCTCCAATATTATCGAGTGTCAGCGTATTGAAAGTGCCATAGCTGCAAATGTTGGGGATCATGAAGGAATCACGCATCATGCGACAGTACCTCTTCAATCTGGACAAGAACGTTTTGGCGTATTAAATGTTGCATCTAAGGATACAGTACGCTTTTCAGAAGAGGAGCTTGCTTTATTAGAATCAGTTGCCTTTCAGATGGGTTCAGCTATTAAGCGAATTTTACTGACAAAGCAGGAGCAGGAAATGGCGCTTGTGAAGGAACGTAATCGCCTAGCTCGTGATTTACACGATTCAGTTAATCAACTACTATTCTCGGTTACGTTAACAGCTAGGGCTGGCATTGAAATGACGGATGATTGCGAAGTGAAAGAAACATTTAAAGAGATTCAGCATTTAACACAAGATGCACTTACAGAGATGCGTGCGTTAATTTGGCAATTGCGACCTAAAGGATTGGAAAATGGTTTACTTGAGGCCATGAAAGTATACGCTGAAATGCTTGGCTTAAAACTACATGTTACAGTTTCAGGCGTATTGCAATTTCCCTCACGTATTGAAGAAACATTATTTCGCGTAGCCCAAGAGGCGTTAAATAATGTACGTCGCCATGCAGGTGTATTAGAGGCAGCATTGTATATTACTGTTACATCAACAGATATTTTGTTGGTTATTCGTGATGAGGGACGAGGCTTTGTCATTGATAATAATACGAAGTTGCTTTCGATGGGCTTACAATCTATCAAGGATCGTGCAAAATCAGTGGGTGGGACTGCCGACTGGGTAAGTGAAATTGGCAAAGGTACGGAGCTGCTAATCCGCTTGCCATATTAAGGGGGAGAGGACATGATACGTGTATTAATTGCAGACGATCATCACGTGGTGCGTAGAGGACTACTGTTTTTTTTAAAAACACAAAAGGATATTGAGGTTGTTGGAGAGGCCAAAAATGGGCACGAAGCTGTTGCATTAGCAGAAAGCATACAACCAGATATTATTTTAATGGATTTAGTCATGCCTGAAATGGATGGCATCCAGGCGACTAAACGCATCAAAGCGAAGTTTCCACAAATAGAAATTTTAATGCTTACTAGCTTTTCTGATCGAGATCATGTGGTTCCAGCAATGGAGGCAGGAGCGGCAGGCTATCAGTTAAAAGATATTGAGCCAGATGAATTGGTCTTATCCATTCGTCGTATTATGCGTGGTGAAAACACTCTACATCCTGAAGCAACGTCAACGCTTGAAATGGATCGCCAGGAGTCTCAGAATGCACCCCATTTATTAAATCCGCTGACACCTCGTGAACAGGATGTGCTAGCAGAGCTTACAAAAGGAAAGAGTAATCGGGAAATTGCATCCTCACTATTTGTCACAGAAAAGACGGTGAAAACCCATATTTCGAATATTTTTACAAAGCTACAAGTACAAGACCGTACACAGGCAGCGCTGTATGCTGTTAAACACGGGCTAACTGAAGGTAGTGGGATGTAAATAAACGGCGAGCTTCTACTCACATAGAAGCACTCGCCGTTTTTTACATTATTTATGTTGAACAAATAATTTTTTAGATATCTCTAATAATGTAGAGCTAGGTGTTAGTGCTAAATCTTCCTCTAGTCTTTGCGTATATGTTTGGAAAATTTTGAGTGCCTGTTCATGAAGCCCTGCCTGTATTAACGTATATAAATAGTGCTCAAGTTTTTGTTCATTATAGGGATCATACTCTATTAATGCATGTAAAAATTCCATAGCTCTTTCAGTATCTGAAAAGACCGTTGTTTGAAACCCTTTTTCTAATAGCTCTATGTATGATTTCATTAATTTATCTTTATAGGCAGTTGACCATTCATAATCATCAAAAACAAATAAGCCATTCTTATAAATAGAAAGACATTGATTAATCAAAGAAATAGAAGGAAATTCAAGTCTTGAAAAATCCTCATGAAGTTTTTGAAAATCGTATAAATCACATACGATATTTGGTTTTTCGAAGATATAGTATTTATTTGAAAAGACAATACAGTTTTCGTAGCCAATTGTATTTAGAGTTTTCCTTAAATAAGATAGAGCTGTATGAAGATTTGATTTGGCTCGTACATAATCTAAATCTGGCCATAGAATTTCAATTAAATAATCTCGATGAATCGGTATATTTGGATGCAAAATAAAATAAGCAAACAATTCTTTTGTCTTTTCTGTTTTAAATGCCACTAAACTATTGTTACTATAGACGGCAAATTGATCGAAGCATTGTACAGTTAAGACAGTTTGTGTAGCCTGTTGAAGCATTTGCTGAATTGAAAATTCATGCTCAATACGGGCTACAGTTTTTTCTAAACGGGCATGACTGATAGGCTTTAATACATAGTCGAGACTGCCAATTTCATAGGCTTGTAATGCAAATTCATGATAGGCGGTAATGAAAATTACACTGACTTGCGGACGTTCCGTTTTGATAATATCAGCAACTTCAAGTCCTGATAATTCTTGAAGTTTTACTTCTAAAAAGATAGCCTCAAATTCCATAGTTGGTAGTTCATTCAGAAATACTTCTACGCTTGTAAAGGTTTGCATCACCTGTATTTGTTGAAAGGCATGTAGTTTATTTTGAAAATAGTGTAAAGCTAACGGTTCATTGTCTATTAAAACGGCTCGAATCACATCAAACTCTCCTTTATACAATTAAATTAAAAACATTAAACTCTAGTTCATTTTGGGTGAAAAGGCTTCCTATATATAGTGAAGGGCAAGAAAAGTGAAAATCACTCAACTTTTCTATTAAAAATTTGATGCCAGAAAAAAGCAATTTATGGTGTAGTTCTTTCACGGGTGAGAGTCAATGAATCCCGATGTGTTTATCACATCGCGTCAAATCCATTCAAAGAAAATTTCGCCGTTCATTATATAGAAGAAAAAAGTTTTTTAGTTTGTGTTAAGAGAATTGAAATAATTGCTTAGGCGTTAAAATCAAACTATTCTTATACAAAAATGAAACAACATAGTATTGTTAATGAAAGTTGCATATGGGCATAAGCCTTGTTTTTTCTTTTATTGTTAAAATAGTATAATTGTTGTAACAATAATTAGGCGTTATTATAGTACATTTGTCTTAAAAAATACTCAAAAAGTACTTAAAAAATACTTAAAAAGATAGGTTATTAATTAAAATAGAAGTATATATAGGAAAAATGGGATGGCAAGAAAGGAGATTTTACCATGAAATTAGAAAGACTTCTAACCATGACGATGATATTAATCAACCGTAAAAAGGTTAAGGCACAGGAATTAGCAGAGTTATTTAATGTTTCGATTCGTACCATTTATCGAGATATTGAAACATTGAGCTGTGCTGGTGTACCTGTTATTAGTCAGCAAGGTGTAAATGGTGGCATTAGTTTAATCGATGGTTATCGTGTTGATAGGCAAGTGTTGACGAAGGATGAGCTCACGTCACTTTCTATTGCGATTAAAAGTGCTTTGACTACCTATGAAGATTCCCACGCTGAAGCCGTGCTCGAGAAAATAACGAGTATTGCTGATGATCATGTAAAACAATCGATGGACCATCTATTTGTTGATCTTAGTCCATGGGGACCAAACGCTCTCTTTAAAGAGCTTATTACGACGCTCAAGACAGCTATAGAGAATAATCGTTGCATAAGCTTTCATTATTCTACTACTTATGGTGAACAAACAAGCCGAATAGTCGAACCACATACAATTGTTCAAAAAGGGAAGATATGGTATTTGTATGGCTATTGTACATTAAGAAAGGACTTTCGTTTATTTAAGCTTGCGCGAATGAAACATTTGCTTCAAGCTGATTCTACCTTTGAGCGTAAGGAAGTGAATTTAAGTGAACTCCCTTGGGGTAAAGAATGGCATCGACCACAAAACGTAGTCGATTTAGTCATTTCTTTTGATAAAGACATTACAACATTAGTGGAGGAATCCTTTGGTGCAGAACATATAGACCATGAACAATCCATGATTTATATATCTATACCCGAAGATGAATGGCTTTATGGTTTCTTGTTAAGCTTTGGGCATCGCATTAAAATTATGGAACCACTTTATATAAGAGATATTATTCAAAAACGAGCTTTAGAAATTGTTCAATTATATAAAAATCTAAATAATTGATGACAGACAGTTGTCAGGTTTCCTTTGCTATAGTAAGTACAAATAAAGCGAAAGGTGGAATGACGATGCAAAGCTATTGTCAAAGCTGCGGTATGCCTTTAGTAGAAGAGGCATTATTGGGTACTGAAAAAGAAGGGGAAAAAAGTCAGGATTATTGTACATATTGTTACGAGGGGGGCGAGTTTAAACAACCCCAGTTAACAGTAGACGAAATGATTGAAATTTGTGTACCGCATCTTATGGAAGGTGGTATGCCAGAAAATGAAGCACGTAATATGCTGACTTCCTTTTTGCCAAATTTAAAGCGATGGAGAAAATTTGAGTGGCGAGAACCAAAAGTAGTTGAATTAAACTCATTTAACATCGTGGGTATTTCAACTCAAACAAGTAATGCCAATGAAATAACAGAGCAAGCTAAAATTCCGCAATTATGGGATCACTTTTATCAGCAAAATATTACGGACCAAATAGCCGAGCGAAAAAATGGTCATGTCTATGGTTTGTATTCAGACTATGAGACGGATGTGAATGGTAATTATACTCTTACACTAGGTGTAGAAGTAAATAATGATGACATTCAAGCTAATTTAGTAGTAAAAAAGATTCCAGCAGCTAAGTATCTAGTTTTTACATCTGATAAAGGCATGATGCCTGAAGTTGTCATTCAAACTTGGCAAGAGATTTGGGCTTGGTTTGCAAATTCTAAAATTGAACGAACGTATACAGGCGACTTTGAACTGTATGATGAACGATGCGCTAATCCACATGAATCACAAGTGGATATTTATATAGCTATTAAATAAGAAAAGTCTCCTACCAATCAATTGGTAGGAGACTTTTCTTCGTTTTGTGGAGGAATGATATGTGGCTCAATATGCACAAGAACCTGACAAAAGCGATTTTCACGCATAATGGTATGTTCGATTTCTTCAGTTATGCGATGACTTTCAAAGACATTTAAATAAGGATCTACTGTGACAGTTACGTCAATGAAATACATATTGCCATGGGCACGTCCTTTAAAGTCTAAAAGCTCCATTACCCCGTCCACGTTACGGATTAAGACCGATAACGTTTCAACTTCATCGATATCAAATGCATCTGTAAGACTTTGAACAGCTTCCCAAAAAATTTCTACTGCTGTTTTAATAATTAAAAGGGCAACAATGAGAGCTGTAAGTGAATCAATGATCGGAAAGCCGAAAATAGCTCCAAAAATACCAATGGCTGTACCGATGCTGACAAGTGCATCAGAGCGATTGTCAAAGGCAGCAGCTTTAACAGCGGCACTCTTAATTTTCTTTGATAGTGCCAAATTATAGCGATAAACCACATACATGACAACTGCACTACCTATTGCTACATAGGCTGTTAACAGTGAAGGTGTTGTACCAGTGGGCTCCCACAAGCTTTTTAGGGAACTAACTAATACTTGGAGACCGACAACAAGCATAATGAACGATGCGACTAAAGAGGCAACAGTCTCAGCTCGTAAATGTCCGTATTGGTGGTTGGAATCAGGTGGTCTTTGGGCAATGCGTAAACCAACCAGTACCGCGATGGAAGCAATGATATCAGTTGTGTTATTTAAACCATCTGCTTTTAGGGCCTCAGATGTACCAATGTAGCCTATTGTAAGCTTAGCAGAGCTTAGGATTAGATATGTACCAATGGATAGCCATGCACCTTTTTCCCCTTGACGTAAATTTGTATAGAGCTCCATTTTGTTTCCTCCTCGCAAAACTTTCGGACATTAGAAAACGACCCCCTTTTAAAAGGGAGTCGTTTCATCTATTTATTACGGTCGTTGCTCCCACCTATATAAGGTGTGAAGAAAAGATCATATTTATAGCCTAGATTATACAAGCGTGCTTCTAATAGTACCACGACAAGTATGGCAAATCAATTCAATTTTAGTCAATGACTGCGTCATATTCATTTGATAAATCACTGTTAGGTAATTTCAGAACTTCTAAGTATAAAATATGGTGACCATCTAATTCTTTTGCGATAAATTCAAAACCTTGCTCTTCAATACTGTCACCTTCGACTGCATCAAAACGCTTCGTCATGAACCAACCACCGATAGTATCAATATCATCATCTTCTATGTCAGTACCAAGCATATCATTTACATTTTCAAGAAGCATCTTAGCATCTAAAATAAAATGATTTTCTGCAATTTCTTGTACTTCCGGGATTTCGTCTTCATCAAATTCATCTTGAATATCGCCGACAATTTCCTCAATAATATCTTCAATCGTCACTAAACCAGATGTTCCGCCATATTCATCCATTAAAATGGCCATATGAATACGTTCACGTTGAATTTTTAGTAATAGATCGTTAATTTGCGTTGTTTCCATCACTCGAATAATAGGTTGCATATAATCAATGACTGGCTTATCACCATTTTTAGGATCTTTAATGTAAGCGGTTAATAAATGCTTCATGTTAACTAATCCAATAATATGATCTTTATCTCCATCCAGAATTGGATAACGAGTATATTGCTCAACACCCATTAAATCAAACACTTCTTTAATTGTTAGCTCTTTTTCTATGCCGACAATTTCAGTTCGAGGAACCATAATTTCTTTTGCAAGACGATCAGAGAACTCGAAAATACTGTTAACATATTCATATTCTGAGTTATTAATTTCTCCACCTTTTAAACTATCCGACAAAATCATACGCAGCTCTTCCTCTGTATGAGCAACTTCTGATTCTGACATCATTTTTAAGCCGAAAAGACCTGTTAAACCACGGGCAGAGCCATTTAATAGCTTAATGATGGGATAGGTAATATTGTGGAAGATAATTAATGGGCCAGAAAAGTTTAATGTGACAAATTCTGCTTTTTGGATGGCTAATGTTTTTGGCGCCAATTCCCCAATAACAACATGCATAAACGTAACGATTGAGAATGCAAGTATGAATGAAAGGATAGATGTAATACTACCATTCAAATTTAGAAATTCAAACACTGGGTGTAAAATGATTTCAAATGTAGGTTCACCTAACCAACCTAAACCAAGTGCAGTGATGGTAATACCTAACTGACATGCAGATAAGTACTCATCTAAATCTGAAACAACACGTTTTGCATTTTTCGCTTTTTTATGCCCTTCCGCGAGCAATTGATCAATGCGGGTAGATCTCACTTTTACGATTGCAAATTCAGTTGCAACGAAAAATCCAGTCATTATAATTAGTAGGGCGAATGCCGCCAACCTAATGGTTATCTCCAATATGTCTCCGTCCAAATAATTCCTTTGTTCCCGCCCGAATGAGGGAAGTAAACAAAGTGTACACCTCCTATGATTTAAAAAATTGTTGGATGTTTCAATCATAAATTATTTAAAAGAAAAACACAAATATTGACAACAACTTTTTCACTTGTTTTTCATGGATCTTTTGAAAAAATGCAACTAGATTCAAATACCAAAAGATTGTAATTACCATGGCTATATGCTAACTTTAGAAAGATCAAAGATAGTTTGTTTAGGGAAAGAAGCATTTTGCATCTCATATAATACGACACGTCAAAAATCTCAAGAGTGCTTTAGCTTGCGGATTTTTTTAAATGAATTATTTTTTATAGAAAGGGGGAGTCTCAATCGTCATTTGAGACTCCCCCTTTCTAAATGTTTGACCTATTTATTCTTGCTGGAAGCGTAATTTTAAACACGCTTTTTCAACATCATGAACCGTTTCCTTTAAAGGTATTTCACCTGTAAACGGAGCGATAGATACAGGTGCTTTTTCCGTTATGCCTTGCTGTGTTAAAACATAGTTCTTATTATTATACGTTAAATAGAACGTTTTAATCGATTTCTTGCCGAAAGAGCTAGTAGAAGAATCAAAGAAGCCCTTTAGTTGACTGCAATACTCATTGTAAAAGTCGCTTTTATAGCCAGAAAGTTCCTCGAATTTCTTACTATTAACAGCACCCGCTTCATCCACTAATTCGAATATTTTAGCGGAAAATTCTGAAAAAAATTCTTTTACTTTTACACGAATTAACGCTTTTGAATTATAGCTATTTAAGTCATCCGAAAGTGTGACTTTACTCATTGAAATGGCCCCCTGCATAAAAAACATTTACTATTAAGCTGATATCATAAATGTATAAGAAAAATATACAAATTTCAACAGGATTCAACATAATTAGCTTAAATGGCGTGCTATTAATAGTAAATATAGGTATTTTTATACGGGATCACAACGAAAAATTGACTATCAAATTCAATCGTATACATGAAACAGCATAAGTTCATGTATCATTTTTTTAACAACCTCCTCGTCTGATGGAATGGCTCCTATCCACTCAATCGTACCGTCCTTTAAATATTCCGCTTGGTATCGTTCTCGTTGATAAAAAAACGAAATAGACCACCCAGGTAGTTGCGTGTTTTCAAATAGTGGTTTAAAACTGAAATGTTGAATCATCATCAAACCTCGCTTCTTAAAGTATGTAGTCATATTATTCAAGTATAAAGGTATTTTTGCAACTATTCACTTTTCATAGAAGTAAATAGGATGAGATTGAAATTCTAAAGGGGTATTTCTTTCGTTGAAAATCATTGCTCTGCTATAATGAGTGCAGAAGGCGACAAAATACGCCAATCTTGAATACAATTGAAATGAGAGGATACTAATGGATAATTTTATAGTGACATTACTTTTTATGGCTATCATTGGGGCTGCAATTGGGGGCGTTACAAATCACTTAGCCATTAAAATGCTTTTTCGTCCATATAAAGCGATATATATTAAAAATTGGCGTGTACCGTTTACACCAGGGCTTATACCCAAACGACGTGATGAATTAGCTAAACAGCTGGGTCTTACAGTAGTAAATTATTTACTAACGCCTGAAACATTTAGAAAAAAGTTTTTCTCTAAGGATATTCAAGACAAAGTAGAACACTTTGTGCAATTAAAAGTTGAAGAAACAATCTTTACAAACGACAAAACAATTCAGGATTGGCTAAACTTAGCTGGGTTTGCTCATCTACCTACTACCATTGAACAGAAGGTTGAAGCAATTGTTGAGGGACAATTTTCGTCGGTAAAGAATACACTATCAACAAAATCAATTCGTACGCTGCTATCAGATGATATCCAAAATACAATTGATGCTAAAATTCCAGTAGCAGTTCAGCACATTTTAGAAAAAGGCGAGGATTATTTTTTATCACCAGAAGGTGAAATGACGATTAAGGCAATGATTGATGACTTTTTATCATCAAAAGGGTCTCTAGGCGGCATGATCAATATGTTCTTAGGTGATTCCTCTTCATTAGTTGGGAAAGTTCAACGTGAGCTTGTGAAGTTTTTACAAGCACCAGGAACAACAACATTACTAACAAAAATATTTTCACAGGAATGGGAAAAACTTAAAGATCGACCAGCTATGGACTTTTTGCAAGATGTTCAATTTGACCCCATTTTATCGAAATTACAAGTGTACGTGAAAGAACAATTAGCAATCTCTGAACGTTTAAATCAACCGATTTCTTATTATTGGCCAGAAGGAAATGACTGGGCGAAGTATACCGTGATTCCACAAGCTATAGAAAAAGCTTTTGTGAAGGCAGAGGAAAAACTTGAGGATGTACTAAAACGTTTAAACTTACAAGAGGTTGTGCGAGAGCAGGTTGATTCATTCCCAGTAGAGAAATTAGAGGAGCTTGTATTAGGTATTTCAAAACGTGAGTTTAAAATGATTACTGTATTAGGTGCAGTGCTTGGTGGATTGATTGGGATTGTGCAAGGCTTGATTGTTTACTTTATTTAAAAGGAGATTGTATGAATGATTAATATTTATAATGACATTAATGCGTTAGAAGCAACTTTCCGTAAGATTCCAGAATTTGAAGCGTTAAAAGCTGCTGTTGAAGTTGTTAAAAATGACGAAGATGCATTAAATGTCTTTAAAAACTTCCGTAAAATCCAAATCGAATTACAGAAAAAGCAATTAGCTGGTGAGGATATTTTGGAGGATGAGCTTGTCTATGCACAAAAAGCGGCACAGCTTGCACAGCAAAATGAAAAAATTTCAACGATGCTTGAGGCAGAAATGAAGGTAAGTAAAGTAATCGAAGAAGTAAATCGCATTTTAATAAAACCTATCCAAGGTTTATATGAAGGAATTCAATAATAGGTGATAATCGCAATTTAAAAAGGAATAATTTTTCTAGGAATTGCACATATAACAAGTGAGAGGAAAACGTGTATCCGCTATTGGTCGGTACACGTTTTTGCTTTATGTACCAGTTAAAGAGTATGGGAGGTTATGAATATGCATGTCATCATTGAATGGACCTATAAAACACCAAAAGGAGCAACAACAGTTTTACGTTCCGCTGAAATGCCTGCAGCTCAAGCACTTTTACTTGCAGAGGATATGGAAAGAACGGGAAGGGTAAAATCGCTACATTGTATTGATCGGCAAGATACAAATTGGTCACTTAAAGAGCTAAAAGCATATTTAAAGGAAATTGATACAGAGCCTCATAATATTACGCTCTATTTTGATGGAGGTTTTGATCGTGGGACAAGGCAAGCAGGACTAGGCTGCGCCATTTATTACGAACAAAATGGTAAACCTTTACGATTGAGAAGGAATGCCTTTTCGTCTGAATTGAAATCAAATAACGAGGCAGAGTATGCAGCGCTTTATTTAGCCTTAGTAGAGCTAGAACTTTTAAATGTCCACCATTTGCCTGTGCGTATTATAGGAGATTCACAAGTGGTCATCAATCAGCTGAATGGGGAATGGCCAGCATTGGAAAAAGAACTAGCAAGCTGGGCAGATAAAATTGATGCTAAGCTGGAGCAACTTCACATTCAAGCCGAATACCAGCTTGTTTCACGTAAGGATAATTCGGAAGCGGATCGCCTTGCTACTCAAGCTTTAAATGGCATCGATATTACTGGTTTGAGCGAGATTGTTAAAGAATAGGAATAAGAGGTGGCAGTAGATACTGCCACCTCTTTCTCATAAAATCCTCGGTTTGCACTGAAACTTTTTCCATTTTAAAACTACTACTACTATGAATCCAAACAATAAGGAGAGATTTTATGAACATGAAAAAAATAGCACCTGCAGCTATGTCTGCATTATTATTTGGAAGTGCCCTTGTACCGGTAGCTTCAGCAAATGAGCAGCAATCTACAGAAGCAGAGGTACCACAAATACAAATTGATCCCGTACACATTTTTAATGATACTCGTGGTACTGTGGAAGATGTTCGTGTTGGGGAAAATATTACATATTACACAGTAAAAGAAGGCGAGCAAACAAATGTATTAGAAATTACTAAAGATACTCTCGTGTTCGACAATACTGGGAAGAAAGTGGAGCTACAAAAGGGTGATAAAGTATTAGCTTATACCTTTGCTAACAAACCGCAAAAATATATTTATCCACCACAATTCAATCCAGAGGTTGTCATCGTTGAAACAGAAGAAGTTGGTTTTGTAGAAGTGGATTATTTCTTTGAAGATTTAACTAATACGTATGATATTTTAAAATTAAATATTGGGAAAGAAACAGAGCTATTCAATGAAAAAGGTGAAAAGGTGGACGCTAAAGATTTAGCAGAGAAGCATCTGATTGTTTTCTATAAGGCCTCTACTAAAAGTATCCCAGCTCAAACAACACCATCTAAAGTAATTGTACTGGACGATGATTCCTCAACTACTAAGAATCCAATAAATGAAGAAATTGATAATATTATCGCATCAGATTCTTATGAAGTAGCTGGTACAAAAATGGTGCCATTACGTGTGATCGCTGAAAAGCTTGGCTTCAAAGTGGATTCTACAGGCAAGGGGGCAATCCTTTCAAAAGGGAATATGTCTTACACAATTACTCGCGGTGAAAAAACATTTGGCTATAATAAGGCATTACGTACACTAACAGTCGCACCGACCTTAAAAGATACAAAGACATATGTACCTGTTGAATTTGTGGATGAATATTTAAAATAATTAAGAAAATAGTATGCCAACAATGCTTGGCATACTATTTTTATTTGTGGTTACTCAGCCATTGCTAGAGCGTAATGGTTCTTTGAGGAAATAAAGGCTGGATACTTTTTCGCAAATTGTTGGAGACATTGTTTAAAGGATATTGTACTCATGAAGTTTTTAGCTAATACCATTTCATCTGAATACAATAAAAATTGCTGAAAATGCTGTTGAATAAATACCCTTGTCTTTTCATAATGCTTGTTAATTGAAATAGCGCCATAGATTTCTTGTTGATCAATAATATAAATAAAATCACAAAGTACTTTATGTGTGCCGTAATTAAGTTTTACCGTGACATATAATGTTTTTTCGTCACAGCGCTCTAAATCAAAATGGTGGAATGCTACTTCTACTTGATGAATAAAGCTCGAAACAGATGTATAATTGTCATTTTTTAAAATAAACATTCTCGACACCACCTTTTCTGAAAATTATAATGACAAAAAAATAGTTTGTCTATATTTAAACTGAATATTCTGTTATTTTATAGATTCTAATTGTTATTTTGCTTATAGTCATAGAAATTTGTTAAACTTAAATCTGCAATATATAAAAGAAGAGAGCGAAACGAAATGAAAATTATTCATATAGATCAAAAATATCCTGAAGATTGGATTCGCGTATTAAATCATATTGCGAATTTATTTTTTGAGGATTCCAAGCTGAAGGTTGAACCAATGGGAGCAGATATGTCTGCTTCATTTGACTATCAGACTGGAGACGATTTTTCCATTTCTACAAAAGCAAACTTGATTGTAGATGGTAAGCAATACACAAATGAGTACAGTATTCAATATGAGTCCCCAGCAACAGATCGTGAGCTAAATATTCGCATAAAACGTGCATTGTCACATGTATTTTTAGATGTTCTTGAACAGCATACTGGAGTGCATCAGCAATGGGGGATTTTAACAGGTGTACGCCCAACAAAGCTGTATCATAAATTTAGAAAAGAAGGTAAAAGTGAGCAAGAAATTGCTGATCTATTAATTCGAGATTTCCGCTTATCAAAGGAAAAAGTTGGACTATTAAAGGAAATTGTGGACCGACAACTAGTGACCATTCCTGATCTTGATGCCATTGGACAAGAAATCAGTGTTTATATTGGTATTCCATTCTGCCCTACCAAATGTGCATATTGCACTTTCCCAGCCTATGCGATTGGTAGTAATCGTAAGCAAGGGCGTGTTACGACTTTTTTAGATGGCTTGCATATTGAATTGCGCGAAATGGGCAAATGGCTGAAGGACAATGATATGAAAATCACCTCCATTTATTGGGGTGGTGGTACACCGACTTCAATTGAGGCCGATGAAATGGATGCCTTATATCAAACGATGTATGAATCATTCCCTAACCCTGAAACAATTCGAGAGGTGACAGTTGAAGCAGGAAGACCTGATACCATCACACCAGAAAAATTAGAAGTACTAAAAAAATGGGGTATTGATCGTATTAGTGTAAATCCACAATCTTATACTGATGAAACATTAAAAGCAATTGGTCGTCATCACACAGTCCAGGAAACCATTGATAAGTTTTGGCTTGCAAGAGAATCAGGTATGAACAATATCAATATGGATCTTATAATTGGGCTACCGAATGAAGGGATTGAAGAATTCCAACATTCATTAGAGGAATCGGCAAAAATGCAGCCAGAGTCTTTAACTGTTCATACGCTATCATTTAAACGTGCTTCAGAGATGACGCGAAATAAGGATAAATACAAAGTAGCCGACCGTGATACGGTAGCTGAAATGATGGCAATGGCACAAATTTGGACAAAAGAAAATGATTATGTTCCATACTATTTATATCGTCAGAAAAATATTTTAGGTAATTTAGAAAATGTGGGCTATAGTAAAGCGGGAGAAGAAAGTATTTATAATATCGTTATTATGGAAGAAGTGCAGACAATCTTAGGAATTGGCTGTGGGGCATCCTCAAAATTTGTTCATCCCGAAACAGGGAGAATTACACAATTCCATAATCCGAAAGATCCTGCTGCCTATATTATGACCTTTGAAGAGGCTATTGGGAAGAAAATAGAATTTTTAAATGAATTATATAAGGCTTAATGATGAAGGCAATCTGATCTGTTCAGATTGCCTTCATTGTTTGTAGTGTTCGTAATGTACAGGCCATTTTTAGCAGAACAGCATCCTCAAAGTATTGCGGATCATAGCCTGTTAATTCCCTTATTTTATTTAAACGATAAGTAAGTGTATGTCGATGAATATTTAATTGCTGAGCACAATGCTTTAGCTGTAAATTACAATCAAAAAACGATTGTAATGTTTCCAATTGTTTAGCGTCTAAATTTTTGAGTACACGACGGTAAAATGCTTGTACCTCCTCCGATTCACGAGGTTTAAAAAGGGAATATAACTCGATATCTTCAAAAAAAGTCAATTCATTATTGATTGCAGCAAATTTTAGAGCTGTTTTGGCACCTTGGTAGCTATAGGGAAGCTGAGATAAATGCTGAACCACAGGCCCTACACCAATTTGAAGGGAGGGAAGTTTCTGCTTCTGCTTACGCAGTGCTTTTATAATAGGACGGCAATTTTGCTCCACACAACTTGTTAGTAGGATATAGTATTCCTGTAATTGGCTATGACCAGCAAGAATAGGCTGTTTGTAAAATAGATCCTCAAAAAAGAAGGGTATTGTATTTTCTGCGTAGGATGCTTCATTTAAGCTCACTAAAATCACCTGAAAAGGACCCGAAAGAGCAAATGGTAATTTCTGAATCCGTTCAGTTAAGGTTCCGTCTAGCTTACTTCCATGAACGAGTGCTTCAAATATGTAATCGTTATTCTTTCGTTGCCATTCGCTTTTAGATTCAACAATCGCTTGATGGGCCATAATCTCTGTTGTGAGTTGAACGAGATTAGCAATTTCAAGCATATCGTCTGAATCTCCTGTAATACCTATAACACCTACAACCTCATCTTGATACATAATTGGCATATTGATGCCTGGTTTTGTGTTTGGATAAAGTGCTATATTTTCCTCATTTATAATTAGAGTCTCTTTTGTCTGTGCTACATATAGTGCACCTTCATGAATATTTTCCACCCTCATTTTATCTCCAGAAGCTAAAATGACCCCACTTGGGCTGATAACATTAATATTGTGACGCAAGCGCAACATCGTTTGATGGACGATGTCTTCTGCTAACTTTTTTGTCAACATGTTTATACACCTCGCATAAAAAACAGCCTGTTATATGACAGATAAATTGTACACTTATTATAATGTTTTCTGAATTTATTGTCATTATAATAAATTGTAAGCGCTTAACTTAGGGATATGAAAATTTACGTAAATGTCAATGGACGACATAAGTGGAGGTATAACATGAAAGTTATCATTAGTCCAGATTCCTACAAGGGTACTCTGTCAGCAGTTGAAGTAGCAAAGGCAATGCAAAAAGGAATCTTAGATGTGGATCATTCAATTGAAACAATTATACTACCAGTGGCAGATGGTGGTGAAGGTACACTGCACTCACTTATTGCCTCTACAGATGGTCGATATTGCTCAGCAACTGTGCTTGATCCATTGGGAAGAGCTATCCAGGCTCAATATGGTGTACTGGGCGATCAAGTAACCTGTGTAATAGAGATGGCTCAAGCATCTGGTATTATGCTGTTACAAGAAAATGAGAAAAATCCTGAACTTGCTACATCTTATGGCACAGGACAATTAATTAAAGCTGCACTTGATCAAGGTTTTAGAAAATTTATTATTGGCATTGGTGGGAGTGCTACAAATGATGCGGGTACTGGTATGTTACAAGCATTAGGTGTGCGGTTATTATCAGCGGAAGGGGTGGAACTTGAGGCTGGTGTTTCTAACCTTATGCAATTAGATGTCATAGATATGAGTCTACTAGATACTAGATTAGCAGAAGCAACATTTACGATTGCCTGTGATGTGGATAATCCGCTTATTGGTGAACGAGGAGCCACTGCCATCTTTGGTCCACAAAAGGGTGTTCAAAAACACCAGGTCGCTGAATTTGATCGTTGTTTAAAGCATTTTGCAGATATTGTTGAAGCTCAATTTGCTATACGATTACATGACTATAAAGGTGCTGGAGCCGCTGGGGGAATGGGGGGCGCATTAATCGCTTTTTTAAAAGGAACCTTCCATGCAGGAATTGACCTTGTGCTGGACGCCGTACAGCTTCAGGCTCATTTAGCAGAAGCACAGTTAGTGATAACGGGTGAAGGAAAATCTGATCTTCAAACATTACATGGTAAGGCACCATTAGGTGTAGCAAAAGCTGCAAAGCAAGCGAATGTAGAGGCGATGCTGCTGTCTGGAGGAATTGATACCAAGGCAAATGCAGCATTACAAGCGTATTTTACAGTTGTTGAGTCATTGGTAGATGAGGAGATTGGTGTGCAGCAGGCAATGCAAGAACCTGCACACTTTATTCGGTTAAAAACTAAAAGAATGATAGAGCGTTACTTACAAAAGGGGGATGTCTAGATGTTGTTCATTATTATATTAATAGGGGTATTATTTGTTGTCTTAGGAACAGCTAAGTTAAAGCTTCATCCGTTTTTAGCTTTATTAATCAGTGCTTTCTTCGTTGGAATTGCTTCAGGTATGCCATTATTGACAGTAGTGGAAAGCATTAATACTGGATTTGGAGGCTTAATGACAAGTATTGGTTTAGTCATTATTGCTGGTACTATTATAGGCTTAATATTAGAAAAATCAGGTGCTGCTTATCGAATGGCAGAAGTAGTGTTAAGAATTGTAGGACCTAAACGTCCACAATTAGCGATGTCTTTAATTGGCTATATCGTATCCATACCAGTATTTTGTGATTCTGGCTTTATTATTTTATCCAGCTTGCAAAAATCATTAGCAAAGCGAGCCAATGTTACGATTGCATCTATGGCAGTAGCTTTAGCAACTGGCTTATTTGCGACGCATGTATTAGTACCACCAACTCCAGGGCCTATTGCAGCAGCAGGAAATATTGGCGCAGCTGATTATTTAGGAACAGTCATTGTCATTGGTTTACTAGTCGCGATACCAGCAACATTCGTAGGTTATCTATGGTCAGTAAAAGTGGCGACAAAAATTCGCGTTCCTGAAGATGAGGTAGAGGCATTAGATTATGAGGAAGTCATTAAATCCTTTGGTAAAATGCCCTCAACATTTAAAGCATTTTTACCAATCGTTCTGCCGATTGTGTTAATTGGTTTGGGTTCTATAGCAGCATTAGTTGGTGATACGGAATCGACTTTCAATACCATCTTTAAATTCTTAGGTTCTCCAACAGTGGCCTTATTTTTAGGTGTAGCAGCAGCCTTTTTATTATTACCTGAAATCAATGAAACGACATTAACAGGTTGGATTGGCGAAAGTCTAAAAGAAGCAGCACCAATTTTACTTATAACAGGGGCTGGTGGTTCGTTTGGAACTGTTATAAAAAATGCTGGTGTTGGAGAAATGCTTCAAGAAATGGATTTAGGTATGTTTGCCTCAGGTACATTATTCCTTCTTGTGCCGTTTATAGTAGCAGCAGCGTTGAAAACGGCTCAAGGTTCTTCCACAACAGCTCTTGTGATTACATCTACTTTAGTAGCCCCAATGCTTGTGACATTGGGGATTGATGGAGCGGTACCATTAGCATTAGTGGTGATGGCAATAGGTGCAGGAGCAATGACAGTTAGCCATGTGAATGATAGCTTCTTTTGGGTGATTACGCAGTATAGTGGTATGGAAGTAACACAAGCCTATAAAGCCCAAACGGTGGCCACATTACTTCAAGGGCTTGTGACTATTATTATTACGATGATTTTATGGTGGATATTTGTTTAAAGTAAAAGGAGAGCAGCCCATGGCTAGCTCTCTTTTTTGTATAATAGGAAAATAGAAAGGAAGTTAGTAGATGAAAAAAATAATAATGGTATTACTCCTTTGTCTTTTTTTATTAGCCGGCTGTACCGAGGCAGTCAAGACAGAGAAAATTCCTGTAACAGCTGGTCATGAAATGCAGGTTCATTTTATTGATGTAGGACAGGGGGATTCTATACTGATCGAATCACCAAGTGGTAAAACGATGCTTATAGATGGGGGAGTGAAGGGCGCAGGGCAACTGATTGTCTCTTATTTAAAAGAACTTGGGATAAATAAGCTTGATATTGTAGTAGCAACACACCCAGATGCTGATCATATTGGAGGGCTTATTCCTGTATTAGATAACATGACGATTGAGCAATTTTATGATTCGGGAAAAGTACATACATCGCAAACCTTTGAAGAGATGCTGACACGTATCGATGAAAAAAATATTCCTTATCATGTGCCAAAAATCGGCGATGATATCGAATTTGATAAGGATGTAAATGTGAAAATTTTAAATGCCAATGATCAGGCTACAGACAATAACGATGCCTCCATTGTCTTAAAAATGACTTATGGGAATGTCTCTTTTTTATTGACAGGAGATGCGGGAGTGGCATTAGAAAAGGAAATGTTGCAGTATGATGTGAAAGCAACAGTTTTAAAAGCTGGACATCATGGCTCTAACACAAGTAGCTCAGAGGAGTTCATTCAGGCTGTAAAACCAGAGGTCACGATATTAAGTTATGGAGAGGATAATAAGTATGGACATCCACATGCAGAAATTGTGGACCGTTTGCAGGCTATTGGTAGTAAAATATATGCCACCGCGGATTTAGGAACGATTACGGTGTCCACAGATGGGGTAAACTATACGGTGAACGGTAAGGAAACTTTTAGTGTAGAAACTGGTAATATACTATCTAAAGAAGAACCGACAACAGCTATTGAAATCGTTAGTAAGGATCTAGTTACTGAAATTGTAGGAATTAAAAATAGTGGACAACACGCAGTATCTTTAAAAGATTGGCAGCTTATTTCAATTGAAGGGCATCAAGTTTATAACTTCCCTAATCTTTCTTTACAGCCAGGGAAAACGATTTATATTACTAGTGGAACCAATGCACGGGAAGGGCAAAATTATTTGAAATGGACAACTAAACAAATTTGGTTAAATGCTGGAGATGCTGCGCAATTACGGAATGAGAAAGGGGAACTTGTAAGTGAGCTTGAGTAAATACACATTGGACCGTATTGAAGATGGCTATGCGGTTTTCTTAAAGTTTCCAGCAGAAGAGGAACAACTCATTATTTCACAGTCAGCCATGAACAAGCCTGTGCAAGTAGGTGATCGTGTTCAGATAGAAGAAAAAGATGGTATTTACCATATTGAAATTTTAAAAGAAGAAACACAGCAAAAAAGAGCAGACCTTCAGAGTTTAATGAATCGTTTACGAAATAAAAATAATTAATACATGACAAGCTGTGAAGATTTGACGTACAGCTTGTTTTTAGATACAGGAATTGTACTTAAATTGTTATCCTAAATATTTTGAAAATATGCTAAAATAGTAGTATTAATCGGGAGCTAGGAGCGGACAAAAATGTCGATAAATACAATTATTTTTGATTTAGATGATACACTACTATGGGATAAAAAATCAGTCAAAACTGCATTTGAAAAAACATGTGACTATGCAGCAACAGTACATAATGTGAATCCTACTGAGCTAGAGGAAGCTGTTCGCCGAGAGGCACGTGCTTTATATGAGGGTTATGAAACATATGATTATACGGTATTAATTGGTATCAATCCATTTGAAGGACTTTGGGGAACGTTTGACGACTCGACAGACTCCTTCCAAAAAATGAAGGAAATTGTTCCTAGCTATCGTGCAGCGGCTTGGACAAAAGGGTTAGCTGCTCTTGGTATTGAAGATACAGCGTTTGGAGAGGAGCTAGGAGAGCGCTTTGTAGCCGAGCGTAAAGTAGCGCCATTTTTATACGAAGATACTTTTGCAGTGTTAGATGAATTAAAAGGAAAATATCAGCTTGTATTGCTTACAAATGGCGCACCAAGTTTGCAAAATTTAAAGCTAGAAATCACACCAGAAATTGCCCCATATTTTGATCATATTATTATTTCAGGTGACTTTGGTAAAGGTAAGCCGGACGCATCTATTTTTGAGTATGTGATGGAGAAAGCAGGTATTACAGCGGACGAGGCAATTATGGTTGGCGACAATCTTAATACTGATATTTTAGGATCATCTCGTGTGGGAATGCGCAATGTATGGATTAATCGTGAAAGCAATATCGCCAACGGGGCTGTGACACCTACCTATGAGGTGGATTCTTTGACAGCGTTTTTGGAGCTTGTAAATAAGCTATAGTATAAAAATGTACTGACCCTTCATGGAGTCAGTACATTTTTTTATTAAAAATAGACATTCAGTCCAAGGTATAAACATGTAAAAGCTATCGCTATACAAAGCTGAACAAGAGCGCTAGCAATTAAGTAACCCTTAGGTTCACCAGCCTTTTTACGATAATAGATTTGCATAAAGGAGTAGAGTGAGAAAAGGCCATAAATAATTGTTGCATGAATTGTATGGTGAACAAGATAGATACCAAATGAAATACCTCCAAACAACACGAGCATGATGGCATTGGCAATAGCATGCTCAACTGTCGCAGCGAAAAAGCGACGTTCTGTATAAGGCATTCTTTTTTTAGCAATCCATAGGATGAAATGCATAAGTAGGATGAAAATGTTCCCTAAAATAAGTTTCGTCGACCGCTTCTCATCATAAAAATAGCGTAGAGAGTCAATTGATTCTTCAATCAGAAAGGCTTGCTGGGTTTCAACATTGAAGAAAATCTTGTTATTGAGTACCTTCCATTTCTCTTGTGTACGGTCATTATAGAGAATCAAAATATCATAGATAGTACCACTTTTCCATTGACTAGCGGATATTGTTATAGGAGAAGCGTTGTCCCAATTCTGTTGTAGCTGTGTGATTGCCTTTGAATGAGCATAGCATTGCTGAGGAACATAAAGGCAAGAATCCTTTGCTATAAAGGTATCCTTGTTCAGATTCTCCTTTAAGTAGACACGTTGGATGGCTTTGGAGGAATCCATTGTCATAGGAGAATCAGTCGGACGTTGAACAAAAGTTAAAATTAATAAAGAAAGAACTACTATAAATAGCACTGACACAGACGGAATTTTCCATCCATTTCCAGTAGTTTGTTTACTAATTACTGAGGGCTCTGTCATATTGCGTAATAATTTTTTTTGCTGCTGATCAGATAACATTAAATCATCTAAGTGTTGCCATGTCTTCTTATCATTCTTCATCCATCTCACCTCCTAACTGTTTTTTTAATGCGATGAGTGCTCGTTTTAATGTGTTTTTTACTTTCCCCTCATTCCAGCCAAGAATAGCGCAGGTTTCTTCGATGGAAAGCCCCTCTATTTTGCGCAGAATGATCACATCACGATAGGTAATTTTTAGTTTTCGAATTGCAAGATACAGTATCTTGGCATCTTCTCGTTGCATCAGCCATTGATGAGGAGAAGGTGACGCTTGTTCTACATGCTGTTGTAAAAAAGGGACAAACTGAATAATCTTTTTCCGACGATAATGATCATAGGCAAGGTTACGTGCAGTGCACCGCAACCAAGCGAGATCGGCTCCTACTTTTATTGTTTGGTGATGGTTCAAATAACGGACAAAGGTTTCCTGTGTATAATCCTCCGCTAATTTTTCATCATTTAGTAAGTAATATAAGTATTTAAAAATGGTGTGATTATGTAAGTAAAATATTTCTTCTATGTTCAAGCTGAACACCTCCTTTTCTTTAAAGACGAAGAACTCATAGAAAAGTATCATTTTCCCAAAATAAAAAGCAGAGAGTAGAGACTCCCTGCTTCTTGTTATTATTAATTATAGGTTAATGGCTTTTACCTCATCAATGTTTTCAAGCTGTGCCACAAAAACTAAATCTTCTTCTGTTACAACATTATCAACCGTTAACATCATAATCGCTGTACCACCAACCTGCGCACGACCAACCTGCATTGTTGCGATATTAATTTCTTTTTCTGCAAGCTTTGTTGCTACACGGCCAATTGCACCTGGTTTGTCAGTATTTTTAATATAAAGAAGGTGGCCTTGTGGAATGACGTCAACAACATAGTCCTCTACTTTTACAATACGTGCACCTAAACCGTTTAATAGTGTACCCGCTACAGTATGTGTTTCGTTAGCAGTAATAATTTCAATCGTAATTAAGCTAGTAAAGCCTTTTGCTGTTGTTGTTTTGTGCTCATTAATTTTCATACCAATACGTTCAGATAAGTAACGAGCATTCACATCATTGACATGATTACCGTGATTTTTAGACAGTAAACCTTTTAATGCATTTGAAGTTAATGGACGAACATCATAGTTTGCTACTTCTCCAGCATAAGATAGATTGATTTCTTTGACTGGCTCTGTTGTCACTTGTGATAGGAATGAACCAAGTTTTTCAGCTAATTCAAAGAATGGCTCAACTTGTGCAAGAAGCTCTTTAGGTATAGATGGCATGTTTACTGGATTTGTTACAGTACCTGTTTTGTAAAATTTAATGATGTCATTTGATACGTCAACCGCTACAGATTCTTGTGCCTCGATTGTAGATGCTCCTAAGTGAGGCGTTGCGATAACTTGTGGTAAAGTCAGTAGCTTATGATCTGTTGCTGGTTCAGAAACAAATACATCAAGAGCTGCTCCAGCCACTTTACCTGCTACGATTGCATCATATAAATCGTCTTCATTGATGATACCGCCACGTGCACAGTTAATGATACGTACGCCATCTTTCATCATCGCAAATTTATCTTTATTAATAAGGTTGCGAGTTTCAGGTAGAAGTGGTGTATGAACTGTAATGAAATCTGCAGCTACACAGATTTCTTCAACCGTTGCTTTTGTTACACCTAATTCTTTGGCACGTTCATCTGTTAGGAAAGGATCGTATGCCATAACATTCATACGTTGACCCTTAGCACGATAAGCTACTTCAACACCAATTCGACCAAAACCTACAACGCCTAAAGTTTTATTTTTTAGCTCCACGCCAACAAAAGATTTGCGATCCCATTTGCCATTTTTTAATGTATTAAAAGCTTGTGGAATATGACGGGCAAGTGAAGTCA
The DNA here is from genome assembly GCF_002429725.1 of Lysinibacillus sp. UBA5994. NCBI lineage: Bacteria > Bacillati > Bacillota > Bacilli > Caryophanales > Bacillaceae > Lysinibacillus > Lysinibacillus sp. UBA5994. The sequence continues at coordinate 57,385 of NZ_DJAU01000058.1, forward strand.
TCATCGCAATTGTATGTTCGGCAGCTGAGTTAGTATTACCATCTGGTGCGTTTACTACGATAATGCCGTGTTCTGTAGCAGCAGCAAGGTCAATATTATCGACACCAACACCAGCACGACCAATTAATTTTAAGCTTTTTGCTGCTTCAATTACTTCACGTGTTACCGTTGTTTGAGAACGAACAAGTAATACATCTATATCAGCAATTTTAGCGATTAATTCTTCTGGTGCTAAACCTGTGTCTACAATAATGTTTAAATCTAAATCTTGTTCCTGGCGTAATGGGAAAATACCATCCTCACTTAGTGGATCAGCGATAAATACGTTAATAGTTCTTGTTTTTGTTGCAGTAGTCATTATAATTAGCTCCTTTTTTATCATTATTGGCTATGGCTTTATCTACGATAGTCTGAAATTTGTAAAATTCGAACATCTTACAGCATACAAACAATCTCCTTTCTAAATCGAAGACAATATAAAAAGCCTTCCACGCCTTACAAACACAGTTAGTGTGTTGTAAGGGGCGAAAGGCTGTATAAACTTTGGTTCGCGGTACCACCCTTAATCACTGCTGGAAAATTTATTCTGGCAGTCTTAGCTATATGCGTAACGTGCATGAGACGGATAAGCTTACTTTTAAGTTGTTCAGCCTATCTATTCAGGAGTGGAACTATTATCGTAGAAATCACTGATTTGCACCAACCATCAGCTCTCTTTGGATTTTCTTTCGACTAGTGTGTCTCCGTCGTTATATTTTTTGTGATTAAATTTGTTAACATCATAATCCCTATTGTTCACCTTTGTCAACGATATTTCTTAAAAACTTTAAAAATACTGACTTCAAAAGTCTGAAAAATAACTAAAAACGAATATTATTTATATAATACCGTTATATTGTTCGTCTTTTTGGGGAATACAATGAAAGCGCTAACGATATTTGAAAAGTCCGATAGTATCAGGTTTCTGTGTAGTTTTAGCATGAAAAATTATATGGGAATTAAATGGAATAAAATAGAGGGTTTATGCTAATTATCCATGGATTTGTTCTAAGAAAGCGAACGTTTTTGTTTGTCACATTTTAGACAAAAATATAAAAAGTAGAAGGTAAACAGACTGTGAGAGAAGAATGTTAGTTAAGGATGATTGATTTGGGGGTGTAAGAATGAAGTACGATGTTGCAATAGTCGGTGCTGGTCTTGCAGGATTAGTCGCAGCTTGTGAATTAATCGATGCAAAGAAAAAAGTTCTTTTAGTAGATCAAGAGCCTGAAAATTCAATCGGAGGACAGGCATATTGGTCTTTTGGAGGAATATTTTTAGTAAATTCTCCAGAGCAAAGAAGGCTTGGAATTAAAGATAGTAAGGAGCTTGCATGGCAGGATTGGCAAGGAACTGCAGGCTTTGATCGTTTAGAAGATGAGGATTCCTGGGCGTATAAATGGGCAAGAGCATATGTTGATTTTGCTGCAGGTGAAAAATACGACTGGTTAAAGTCAAAAGGTATAAAGTTTTTCCCTGTTGTTGGATGGGCAGAGCGGGGAGGCTCATTGGCAGGAGGGCATGGCAATTCAGTACCTAGATTTCATATTGTCTGGGGAACAGGCCCTGGCATTGTAAAGCCATTTGTAGATAAAGTAAAACAGGCTATGAAAGAAGGATTCATTGACTTCAAGCCAAGACATCGTGTGGATGAATTTGTGCAGCAAGAAGGGAAGATTATAGGAATTAGCGGAACGGTGCTAGCTGAAACCTTTATTAATCGAGGTGAAAAAAGTTCGAGATTAGGAATCGGTGAATTTTCCTACGAAGCTAAAGCTGTGATTGTGGCAAGTGGTGGTATTGGGGCAAATTTTGATTTAGTGAGAAAAAATTGGCCTGCTCGATTAGGAACCCCTCCCAAAAATATGGTATGTGGTGTACCAGCTTACGTTGACGGAAGAATGCTAGAGATCACGGAACATGCTGGGGGACGCATTGTAAACCGTGATCGCATGTGGCATTACACAGAGGGTTTAAGAAATTGGGATCCAATATGGCCCAACCATGGAATTCGGATATTGCCTGGTCCCTCCTCCCTGTGGTTTGACGCAGAGGGGAATCGTTTTCATGCACCCAACTTTCCAGGGTTTGATACACTCAGTACGTTAGAGGCGATTCAAAAAACAGGTTATGACTATTCCTGGTTTATTTTAACGGAGAAAATTATTGAGAAAGAATTTGCTTTATCTGGCTCGGAGCAAAACCCAGATTTAACAAACAAAAGCATTGGCGATGTTCTAAAACGCATTTTACCAGGCCCACCTGCTCCTATCCAAGCTTTTAAAAATCACGGAGAGGATTTTGTGATTGCACATGATCTAAAAGAACTTGTAGATGGAATGAATAAACTTGCTGGGAATGAGCTACTTGATTTCATGAAGATTAAAGAGCAAATCTTGGCAAGAGATCGGGAAATGGACAATAAGTTTACAAAGGATTTGCAAGTAAACGCTATTCATGGAGCAAGAAATTATATTGGGGATAAATGGGTGCGTGTTGCCAAGCCACATAAAATTTTAGATACCAAAAATTGGCCTTTAATTGCTGTTCGCTTAAACATTCTAACAAGGAAAACTTTAGGTGGCTTACAAACAAATTTAAATGGCGCTGTTTTGGGCATGGACGGTCAGCCAATTCCTGGGTTATTTGCTGCTGGTGAAGTAAGTGGTTTCGGTGGCGGTGGCGTCCATGGCTACCGCGCTTTAGAAGGGACATTTGTTGGTGGTTGTTTATTTAGTGGACGCCAGGTAGGGCGTTATTTAGGGCAAGGATAAAGTGCATAAATGAATGAAGAGCATCGTTTTGATGAACGATGCTCTTTTTAAATGGATTGATAATGTTGGAGTAGATCACTATGCTGAAGTTTTGAGCAGAAATCCAACAGCAATGCGCACCTTGATTAAATTATGGAATGGATTAACAATTTGATTGTTGGACCTCTGCAATCTTAGCAATTTGTTCTTCAACCTGTTCCTTTGTCCAACCGTTTTCCTCCACGAAAAAGTTGCGTTCTGCACGGCGACAATCATCTGAACAGCTTCGCATGTAAAATGCCTCATGTTTTTCTTCACAAAGCATTAACTTATGACACGCTGGGTTTGCACAGTTTGTGTATCGTTCAGAAGGCTCCCCGGTGAAATAATCCTTCCCAACAATAACATGTTCCACCTGATTAATCGGTACACTTCGACGGCGGTCAAAAACAAACATTTGACCATCCCATAATTGACCTTTTACCTCAGGATCCTTCGCATATGTAGCAATACCGCCGTGTAATTGACCTACGCTCTTACCATAGCCCTCGCGTTTTAGCCAACCAGAGAATTTTTCGCAGCGAATACCACCTGTACAATAAGTTAAGATTTTTTTATCTGCAAAATCTTCTTTATGCGCCTCCATCCAAGCAGGTAGGTCACGGAAGTTTTCAATATCTGGTCGAACAGCCCCTCGGAAATGACCGAGATCATATTCATAGTCATTACGGGCATCGATAACCACGGTGTTGTCATCTTGCATCTGTTCCATAAATTCTTTAGGTGTTAAATAATCACCTGTGATTTCTAACGGATTGATATCCTGTTCTAAACCGAGGTGAACAATTTCTCGACGAGGACGTACATGCATTTTTCTAAAGGTATGCCCTTCAGTCTCATCAATTTTCCACATCATATCGCTAAAACGAGCATCTGCCTTCATATGATTCATGTAAGCATCTGTTTGCTCAATGGTACCTGATACAGTTCCGTTAATACCTTCGTAACCTACTAAAATACGACCAAGAAGCCCTATCTCTTTACACAATGCTAAATGTTCTTCTGCGAACGCTTCAGGATCTTCAATCGTAATATATTTATAATAAAGTAATACACGATAGTCTTTTTGTGTCAAAATACATTACCACCTTTATCTCGATATTCGTCCTTTAATATAGCATAACAGGAGCAATTTTGCTTAGAGAGAAGGAGTTTTCAAAAAAAACACGAATTATACATAGTGAATGACTATTCATATTTGGGGGTTATAGAGATGGAATTTTCAACGATTACATTAGAAAAATTAGAGCGTCGAGCAACCTTAACATTGAATCGTCCACAGGCGATGAATGCAATGGATGATGTCATGATGCGTGAACTTGCAGAATGCTTTGAGGCTCTACAGCAGGAAAAAGATATTCAGGTGCTTGTTATTCGTGGAGAAGGAAAGGTCTTTTCTGCGGGTGGTGATATAAAAGCAATGCTAGATGAAAGCAAACCACTGAATATTGATGAGGCAATGGTTTATCTGACACGTATCGTGAAGGCATATTATCAGCTACCAATGATTGTGATTGCAGCGGTTCATGGTGCATCAGCAGGTTTAGGATTTAGTCTAACACTAGGGGCAGATATTATTGTAGCCTGTGAAAATAGTAAACTTGCTATGAATTTCATTGGAATTGGACTGATCCCAGATGGGGGCGGTCATTTCTTCATGAAGGAGCGTGTAGGTACTGTTAAAGCGAAACAAATGATATGGGAGGGAAAGGTATTAACAGCAAAAGAAGCATTAGATGCAGGGTTAATTGATTATATTGCACCAGAGGGCACTATATTTGCAATGGCAGATCAGGTGGTGGGGAAAATGCTTGCATCCCCGATTTCTTCCATGATTACAACGAAAAAAATTCTACATGCACAAAATATGCCACAGCTAGAAAATATCTTAGCATTAGAGGCTGAGGGCCAGTCTGCAATGCGTAAAACAACAGATCATGTCGAGGGCATTCATGCATTTGTAGAGAAAAGAACGCCTGTCTTTGTAGGCAAATAAAAATAATAAAAGGCGCGTAGCAAACCATTGACTACGTGCCTTTTATTAGCCACTAAACATGGAATAAAATTAATTTACCTGAAGCGTTTACAAGACGATGAGTTTTATCGGCAACACCTTTTTCCTCAATTTGTTGTTGTCCATTTAGTTTAGCAGCCTCATCATTTTCAAAAGTCCAAGTTTCATCAAACAATGTTTCCCCTGTTTTTTCAAAAGCTGTAAAACGATAATTCTCCATACAGACCCCACCCTTTTACTTGAATATATTTCTATTATACATAGAAGATTTATAAACTTCACGGTAAAACTAGTGAATTTTTTGATAAATTACGAAAATTGTGGAAAAAGTAAGGCAATGTTGTTTTTTTCGTAATAGCATTTTTCATCAAACATGAGTTATGATAAAATAGAACAAATATTCGGTTTTGAATAAACAACATATTATTACTTTGGTTTTGTACTAAAGAGAGAATTATCTACTATTTGAGGTGATTGGATGTCAGCAATTCGTTTTTTCCATATGGCAGATTTACATTTAGATAGTCCATTTAAGGGCTTATTTGGTCTACCCGAACCCATTTTAAAAAAAATACGGTCAAGCACTTTTGAAGCGTTTGATAAAATTATCCTTAAAGCGATTCAGGAAAAACCTGATTTTTTACTAATTGTTGGGGATATTTATGATGGTGAAAATCGTAGCTTGCAAGCACAACGAAGATTTCAAGATGCAATGGAGAAGCTTTTTCAACACAATATCCCTGTCATTGTGAGCTACGGAAATCATGATCATTTAAATGGTACATGGACACGCTTTTCTTTACCAAGTAATGTCTATGAATTACCAGCTGAAACGAGTGTAGTTCAATTAAAAATACGGGGTCAACAAGTGAATATATATGGTTTTAGCTATCCTGAACGTCATTTAAAGGAATCTGTTATTGAAAGCTATCCAACTGCACATGATCAGCATGCCATTCATATTGGTATGCTTCATGGCAGTGAGGCAGGCAATACAACACATGATGTGTATGCCCCTTTTACAAAACAACAGTTACTTGAAAAGAACTATCATTATTGGGCGCTTGGCCATATTCATAAACGACAGCTTTTACATCAAAACCCTCCAATTGTTTATCCAGGCAATATTCAAAGTCGACATCGTAAAGAACAAGGAATGAAAGGCTTTTATGATGTGACGCTATCCAAAACATCGACTGAGCTTGATTTTATCTCTACCTCTGCTGTTGTTTATAGCACCATTGAGGTGGATTGTACGAATGTGGTACATGCCAATGAATTATTGAAGAGATGTGCAGAAGCTATTACAGCTAATAGGAAGAAGTATGGCGCATCGGTAGTAGAGCTTCATTTGCAAAATATTGACGAACAAACGGAAGCTTTATTTGAACATGCAACAGTAGATGCATGGTTAGAGACTATTCGAGAGGCTGAGGAAGGTATTGACCCAATGTGTTGGGTACAAAAGATGGTGTTGCAAAAGGCAGCGAGATTTTATGAGCATACAGCAACAACTCAATCCGTTGTGAGCTTAATGGAACAATGGGACAGTAATGAATGGAAGGATATTCTAAAAGATTTGTACCAATATGCTGGTGGTGCGAGGCTGATAGAGCCACTTAGTGAAAAGGATATTGAGAACTTAACCCATCGTGCACAGACATTATTAGCAGAAGAAATTCAAAGGGCGTGATTACATGCTGACAATACAGAAAATCCAAATTTATGGCTTTGGTAAGCATGAAAATATCTCCATTTCGTTAAATGATGGTGTCACTATTTTTTATGGATTAAATGAAGCAGGAAAAACGACGATACAGCAGTTTATACTACAAATGCTTTTTGGTTTCCCAACAAGGCAGCAGATACAGCGCAAATATGAGCCGAAAATTTCAACGAAATATGGAGGTCAGCTGACACTTTTACACCCTATTTATGGTCAATGTACAGTTGAACGTGTGAAAGGAAAGGCTGCTGGTGATGTTACTGTCTACCTAGAGGATGGAACGACGGGGCATGATGAGTTGTTAGTAAAGCTTTTATATGGATATTCTAGGGCATCCTTTGAAGCCATTTTTTCTTTTTCGCTGCATGAACTACAAGGTATTGAAAAAATGTCTGAAGAGGAGCTAACCCATTTGCTACTTGCCTCAGGTACAACAGGTATTCAGTATTTATCCGCACTTGAAAAGAAAATGGATAAAGAGGCTAGTGAGCTGTTTAAAAAGACAGGTAAAGTGCCATTGATTAATCAAAAGATTGAACAACTAAAGCAGCTTGAGCGGACAATTAAACAGGAACAGGTGAAGATTCAAACCTTTGAGGATAAATTACAGCAATTACAATTACTTGAGCAAAATTTAGAACAGCTATTTGGTACGCAAAAACGTCAACAGCAACAATGGCAGCAATTAACTATTCAAAAGCAAGCACTCCCTCTCCTCAAGCAGCAACAGACATTGCAACAGACAATGACCAATTTTCAACATGTTCAGTTTCCATCAGAGGGTATCAGACGGTATGAGCAGGTAAAGGATCGTTTGTTACATGAAAGTCAGCAACTGATGCAATTAAAGGAGCAGCATCAAATATTGCAGGAGAAAATACTTGCAACAGTGGATGAGCAAAAGGTCAATGAAATGGCTTACCTTATGCAAAAAGAGGCAACGTGGCATCAGCTAATGGTGAAAGAGCAAAATTTACAGGATGATCTATTTTTGCTCGAACAAGAAATTGAAGCACAGTTTCGTTTACTAGGTGTAACAGAGAAAGAAGCACAAGAAAATCTTTTGAACGAAACAGTTTCACTCCAACAGGAGCAACAATTTCAGCTTCAATTAAGTAAATTAGAGGAGGCGGAGGAAGAGCTAAAATTTCATCTACGTTCACTAGAGCAAGTACACCTAGAATTAGATGCAATAGCCAAACAGAAGCAACAGCTAATGCGTGAGTCATTAACAAGTGAGGAAGAACATATTTTAGCACAATGGCCTCAACAGAAGCGGAGGCTTGAGCAACTACGTTTTGCCAAATCGCAACGCAGTAAGCAGAAGCAGCCTCATGACTTTATCTGGCTTGTACTACTGATTTGCTTCATGTCGTTTGCTTATGGTGTATTTGAAAAAAACATAGTTGTAATTCTAATTGGAGCAGTTTTATCATTGCTAACTTTTTTGTTTATTCGATATGTTAAGCAAGCAAATGAACCTACTAATAAAGAGCATAGCATCCTCCTACGGGAGTTAGAGCAAGAGGAATTGACAGTACAAGCAGTTCTTGCAAAGAAGCAAAGATATGAAGATCGCTGGTTGCACATCAATGAACAGCAGAAAGAGAAGGAGCAGCAATATACTTCTCTTGAATATAAAATTCAAATAACGGAGGTAGAGAGTGAAGAGGCCACTCAAACGCTCCAACATTTTTTAAAGCGTTATCGCTTACAAGGAATGATAGCAAGATCGCTAATGCCCGAATTATTTATGCGTATTCGTGGTGTACAAGAATTAGCAGCTAAAAGAAACAGTACCTCAAGTCTGTTGCAAGAAACGCAGGTAGAAAAGAACAACATTTATGAGCAGCTTCAACGGGTTTTAGAGGGAGCCTATAATGAACATGAAATTTATATGCATTTACGAACAGCCTACCTTAAAGCACAACAGCAACAGCAGCAAGCACTGCATGCAAAAGATCAGCTAGCCAGCGTTCAAATAAAAATAGAAGGTGGACAATCAAGAATGGATCGTTATACTGCTGAAATGTACGAGCTATTCAAAGAAGCAAAGATCCAAAATGAACAGGCTTATTATGAAATGCATGAGCAATTTGAACAGAGAAGAAAAATTGAGACAGAATTGCAAACCGTCCAGGCTCAATTATCTTCACTCGATCTTCAACAGAAGGAAAATCTGATTGAGGACTCTGTTAGCGAACGCATATGTGCTTTAGAACAAGAGCAGCAATCATTTCAACTAGAAATTGATCAATGTCTGGAACAACGTGCTGCTTTGCTAATGGAAAAAGAACAGCTATTAAATGATGAAAAATATGGTCAATTACTTCAACAGTTTGAGCAGGAGAAAACGGAATTGCAGCAGTTAATTGAGCAGTGGGCAACTAAAAAAGCTGTGGCGACAGCTATTCATGAAACCCTATTCCGTCTTCGTGAAGAAAAATTACCTCATGTCCTTGAAGAGGTAAATGCTATATTCCGTTTACTAACAGGAGGAAACTATGACAAAATTTCGATTCATGAGGATGGTTATTTTGTAGCGCAGGATGCTGCAGGGATACGTTATCAAATGGTGGAGTTGTCCCAGGCTACCAAAGAGCAAGCTTATATTGCATTGCGAATGGCTCTAGCAAAAACCCTAGTGAGCGCTGCACCATTTCCAATGATTATGGACGATCCTTTTGTCCATTTTGATCGAAACCGCACAGACAAAATGGTACAATTAATGAAAGAAGTAGGATATGAACGTCAAATTTTATATTTTACTTGTCATGACACAATGCTCAACTATTGGCAAAAAAACCAGATTGTCGATATAGGAGCATTAGCAAATGAAAGGGGAGTGGCGTCAACATGAAAGGGATTACGACGCTCCAAGTTGGAGAAGTAGTTGATCAATTTTTATTAATAAAACAAGCGACAAAAGGGGTTACAACCGTTGGGAAGCCATTTATGTCGCTAATATTACAAGATAAGAGTGGGGATATAGAGGCAAAGCTATGGGATACGAATGAGGATCATGAAAAGATGTACCATGCGGAAGCCATTGTACGTGTTGGCGGAGAGATTCATGACTATAGAGGAAAGAATCAATTGCGTATTAAATCTATCCGTGTTGCTAAGCCAGAGGAAGGAATTGCTATTCACGATTTAGTGCCATCCTCTGCAACACCAAAAGAACAACTATATGAAGAATTAACGCAATTTTTCTTTGACATTAAAAACCCTAATATCTCACGGATTACAAGAGCAGCAATTAAAAAACATCAAGAGGCTATTTTAGTTTTTCCAGCAGCGACTAAAAATCATCATGACTATGCATCAGGTTTATTAGATCATATGGTCTCCATGCTCAAACTAGGTAAAGCCATTGCTGATCTATATCCAACATTAAATCGGGACTTATTATATGCTGGAATTATTTTACATGATGTGGGCAAGGTTGTAGAGTTATCAGGCCCAGTTGCCACAATGTATACAGTAGAAGGCAATTTATTAGGTCATATTACGATTATGGTAAATGAAATTGCTAAGATTGCTAGTGAGCTTGAAATTGAAGGTGAGGAAGTCATGCTGTTACAGCATATGGTATTGTCTCACCATGGAAAAGAAGAGTGGGGTAGCCCGAAAAAACCTATGATTCAGGAAGCAGAAATTTTGCATTATATCGATAACATTGATGCAAAGATGAATATGTTAACAAGGGCATTAGGTAAAACGACACCGGGCGAATTTACAGAGAGACTCTTCCCACTTGATAATCGTTCATTCTATAAGCCTACTATTTAAAAAGCAATATCAATCGTCCCATAAACTAACGTTGCTGTGTAGCTATTCGTTATTAATTTCTCTGAGTCTAAGTATTCATATATTTAATTGTAGTGCCTAACTATTGTACCAAAGTGAATATTTAATTTAGAATAGAGAGAGAAATTATAGGAATGGGGAAAAGTAATGGATACAGAGGGACTTTTTTCACGGAAAATTAAGTTTTGGAAAAGTTTAATTTTCAAAATGATACTAGCTATCGGCATAAGCTTATTTATTAGCTCCCATATTTCAGAATTTGTTAGTCGTCAATTCGAGAAGGTAGTCCATTTGAATGGAAGTGCTGGGGTTGCCATTAATACATTTATTTCGTTATTTATTGGCACAGTAATTATTTCGTTATGTACAAGGTATATTGTCTTAAGGCGTGTAAAGCGTGTGTTAAATGCTATGACCCAGGCTGCTGATGGTGATTTAACTGTTCGCATTGATGATCGATTAAAAGATGAAATTGGTCAATTATCGACTGAATTTAATCATATGCTGGAACAAATAGGGACGGTCATTGAAAAGACGAATAAAGCATCGACAGATGTATCAACCTTTACAAAGGAATTTACAACGATTACCGAACAAAGCAGTCAAACAGTTGAAACTATTTCGGGTGCCATTGGGGAAATTGCCTCCAGTGCAGAAGGACAATTAAGGCAAATGGATTTATTATCTGAATCAGCACATTTAATTACTAAAGATATGGATCATGCATCTTCTGCTATACAGGAAGTTGCCTCAATAGCAAATGAAACGAACCAAAAGGCTGATTTAGGATTACAGTTAATTGAGCAAACGATTGCAAAAATGAATACCATTAATGAATCTGTTCATCAGTCAACTGCAGTTGTAAATGCTTTAGGCGAAAAATCGAAGGAAATCAGTACGATTGTAGCGTTGATTACAAGTATTACAGATCAAACAAACTTGCTTGCATTGAATGCATCTATTGAAGCAGCTCGTGCAGGAGAGGCTGGAAAAGGCTTTGCAGTAGTGGCAGATGAAGTAAGAAAGTTAGCAGAGGAATCTGGAAAGGCTGCAGATAATATTCGAACATTGGTGGATGATATCTTAAACCAAACCTCCAGTGCTGTTTATGCTATTAATAGCGGTACACAGTTTGTGGAGGAAGGCCGTGAGTCTGTTGAACAGACAGGCGATACCTTTAAAAATATAGTCGTATATTTGCAACAGATAAGTCATCGTACAACGGAGGTAAAGGATATTGTCTTGCGTGTCAATGAGAAAGCTAGTCAAACAGATGAGGCTGTAAAAGAAGTCGTTGGCATAGCAAATGGCACATCTTCGGGCATACAGCATATTGCTTTATCTATCGAGCAACAAAGTGCTTCTAATGAGGAAATAGCAAGTGCTGCAAATGTTCTTCAGACAATGTCAAATGACCTACAAACTGAAATTAGCCAATTTAAAGTAAAATAGAGTAAAAAAAAGAGAAGCATCTGATGTATCAGGGTGCTTCTCTTTTGTTATATACTAGACTCTAATTATTTAGATTCCTTGTCAGTATCTTCTGCTTTATCTTCGGAATCCTCTTTTGGCGCATTTTCTTCAGCTTTTTTAGCTGCTTCTTCAGCTGCTTTTGCTTGTTCTTCACTTGTTGTTGTAAAGAATTTAAGCGGTTCTTTTAAATCTTTATCAGATGTTTTCACATCGGCATCTTTAGCCATTTTTGCAACGATATCTTTAAGAATCGTTTGAGCTTCACCAGTTTGGTTCAGTTTACTTAACATAGTTGAACGAATGTTTTCTTCTTCATCTTTAAATGAACCAACACCTTTTACATCACGCTTGTCCGTAATTTCAATTACATGGTAACCAAAGCTAGATTTTACTGGTTCACTTAATGTTTTTAATTCAAGAGCATAAGCGGCATCGTTAAATTCATCTACCATTGAACCTACAGAGAACCATCCAAGCTCTCCACCTTTTTGAGCAGAGCCAGTATCTGTTGAGTACTCTTTTGCAACGTCCTCAAACTTAGCGCCACCCTTAATTTTTTCAATTACTTCTTTTGCTGTTTTTTCATCTGCTACTAAAATATGACGACCATTTAATTCTGTTTTCATTTGCTCGTAGTATTTTTTCACATCTTCTTCTTTAATTGCTTGATCTTTTAAAGCTTTTTCTTGAAGAAGTTGAACTCGTAAAGAATCTTTAAAGCCCTGTTCTGTTAAACCACTTTCAGCAAGCGCTTGTGTAAAGCCATCACCAAATTGTGATGCAGTTGTGTCATACGCTTCTTTGATTTCTTTATCTGTTACTTCATATTTGTCAGCTAAAACTTTTTCAGTCACCATTTGCTGCATTACATATGAGCCTGTTAAAGCTTTTGCCTTTTCATTAAAATCAGCTACTGAAATATCGCCCACTTTAGAAGTAACGATTGCTTTGCTGTCTCCGCCGCTACAAGCACCAAGCGCTAATACAGATGCAGCTAAAGTTAAAGATAAAACTGTCTTTTTCATAGTGGATATTCTCTCCTAACATGGTTTCGTCCATTTTTTACTATAACATAAACGTTTTAAAAACAAAATGGTTCCCCCTTGAGTATTGCCTATATTTCAATTTTTGAAGCGCATAGGATATAGAAAAGAAAGGGGGTGAAGTTATGGGCAACGGAGGATACGGTGGCGGTGGCTACGGCTCAGGCTTTGCTTTATTAGTTGTGTTATTTATTTTATTAATTATCGTTGGTGCAGCGTTCCTATACTAATTAATAAAACAGCGAAAAGCTAAGAGCTTTAACTCTTAGCTTTTCTTAACAATGTTAGACATTCGCGCCGCATGCCTTAGGTTCTAAACAATTTATTTGGTTAGAAAAAGTTGTTGCATGGGGGGCTCGACTTATCTTCAAGCGTGCGGACGGGCGCGGATGGTGCACATGTTTTGAAAGGGGCTTTTCAAAAAAGCCCGAAAAAATTTAGATTCCATTACGCCGAGGCGTAATGGAATTTTCTGTTAAACTGCATATAAAATTTCAATGTAGAATGAGACAAGTAGGATAGTAATAAGTATATTTATAGTTCGGAATATTTTTGGTTGGTTTTCTTCGGGAATTTCACGTCGCATGCATAGAGCATATGTCATGCGGTTAATTTGAAATAAATAGAATACCGAGAATAGAACTACAATCATTAATAGCAAGTCTATTCCTCCCCTCTTTCAATAGTAATAGCATAACAAAGAACGTCAATAAAAAACAAGTACAAGCAATTTAGTGAACGGTCGGTGGAACTAAAATTTCATAGCCTTTAGGTGTTTCCTCTATTTGTGAATTTTTAGGTGAATTCAAGAGATACTTTACGTAAAGGATATCAATCAGGCATAGACTACAGTGATAGGCTAACAGCAATGTCCCATAATGGGTATAGGCTGGTAAAAGCCATGTTCCAACTATAATACTAGTATTTAGAGCGATAAAAGGCGTAAGTAATGCTAAGATGTATCGATTTTTAGATAATGGCTCTCGAATTCGCATGTGTAAAACAGGAATTATATAAAACTGACTACGTACACGTAATTTTAAATGTTGGCGTAAATCAAATAGGGCCACAAAGTGCAAAAATTTGTGAATGGGATAAAGTGTTAGCACAGCTATCACAAAGAGCCAGAATAGTCGATCTGTATAATGCTCTTCATTAAATAAATTAAACGTTACATACGAAACAGAAAAGACCAATAAAAAAGTAATGACACCCATTATAATAATACGCGTAGTACCGTAATGATGTTCTAAATTTAAAATTTTCCAGCAATGCATGGTTTTTTATCAACTCCGAATAGGAAGTGTCCTATTTAATGTAAATTGAATTATGTTAGAATGCAAGAAAAAGGAGGTACTTCAGAAATATTTCTGAAATACCTCCTTTCACATGACTCATTCCTGAATGAACAGTAGTATAACTCATTTTTGTTCAACTTATAAATAATTGCAGGAAAAATTATGTGCAGTTTGAAGCTTCGTCTTATCCTTTTACAGGTGTGCGTTCTTCTAGTGTGTCAAAGGAATCACGGAAATGTTGGAAAGAGCGTTCGAAAATATCGATGAAATCTTCACCATAGATATTACGAATAACAGCCATCACATCTAAAAAATCAGGGAAACGGCCATATAAATCTTTTAATGCTAATGATCCTTCCAGTACGGAATGATACGTATTATGGTAGTTTTTATTCATCTCTATAATGAGCTCTGTGCCAGCTTCTGTAAGTTCAACATACGTATTACGTTTATCGTCATCACGCTTGGAAAACTTAAGAAAGCCACGCTCTTCTAATTTTTTGGAGAAGTTAAATGCTGTAGAAACATGCATCACGCCAAATTTCGCAACATCAGAAATGGAAGCGCCTTTTAAATGGTATGAAATCCATAAAATATGGTGTTCATTAATATTTAAATCATAAGGTTTAATCCATTGTTGCCAATCCTTTTCAACCGCTTTCCACAGCGCTTTTGATAACTGTGCGATTCTTTGACTATAAAGCATCGCTTCTTTTTGTGTATATAATTCCTCTGACAAAGCCATCACCTACTGCTTTCTTTCACATTTTTAAAAATATTATAGCAGTAAAGAAAAAAAGTTTAAAGTTAGAAAAATTAAAAAATTGAAAAGTGGCTAAAAAATAATATTATAGCAATAGTTTTTGATGAAAATACAGATTATCTAACTATCGATAAGGACTTTAGTCGCTAACTTTTTCTTGAGGTTTTTTCTTATTTTCTGTAATTTGTGCAATGTTTTTCTCGATTTCGCTTATCGAATTCTGTAAAGCATCTAATTCTTGTTGTAAATTATTTTTCGTTGGTTCGATTTCTTCAGTAAAAGTCGTAATTGTTTGCTTTAAATCATTTATTATTTGTGGGATATTATTTTTTACTTCATTTGTTAATGTGTTAACAGATTGTTTAACAGTTCCTACTTGTTGTTTTACATCAAGGAGCATACCCTTTGTTTGGTCAACATTTTGTTTAACAGAAGCACGTAGCTGTTGCCCAGATTGTGGCGTGGAGAAAAGTACAGCGATTGTCCCACCGATAATTCCTGTCGTTAGTCCAAGTAAAAATGGTTTTGCTTTCATATTAGATACCTCATTTCTAGTCATGTTTATTTACTATTAAACCATGAAATGCACCAATACAAAAAGAAAAAAGAAACTAAACGAGTGATTTGACCGTCACAGTTTAGTTTCTTTTGATTATTTAAAGTGTTTATTTATGAAATTTGAGAAATAGCTGTATTGAATTTAGAGCGCTTCACTAATTTTGAAACAATTGGATAAATAACGGCAAACGCAACAACGTTAAATACGACAGCTGGAAGGACAACGCCAATAAATAGCATCGCAAACGTCGCGCCAACATTTGCATTAAACACAAAAAGCGCTACTCCTAAGAAGACAGTTCCTGAAAGAATTGTTCCCAAGCCAACTAAGACAGCAGATACGGCGAAATGACCTGCCAGTTTTTTGAGAATGATTAAAGCAGCTAAAAATACAAAACCAGTAACAGCTTTATCAATAATATTTGGAACTAGACCTGCTGGGAATGTTGTAAATAAACCTGAAAGCACCCCTGTTGAAAGAGAAAGTAGGAACGTTTCTTTCACTGTTGGGAATAATAGAATACCAATAAACATCATGGTTAACATAAAATCAGGCTTCATCCCATTCACCATTCCTGGTGTAACCACATAAAGTGCAGCACCGACACCTACTAACAGTGCCATTAATACTAAATTCTTTGTATTCATTTGAATCTCTCCTCGACTATGCTAATCTATTTGTCTCCTAACGTGTCCTCTTGACCGCTAGCGAAACTTATTTGTGATTGTACGCTAAATTTTAAAAATTTGCAATACAGCATTCTGAACATTCAGATGTTAATATATTACAAATGGCTTATAGATTGGCTTTAATACTTTCTGCTACTTCTGACAACTGCTCTGGTGAGTACTTATGTGTTTGCCAAATTAAGCCGAGCCCTTCTTTTTCATCGTAACGCGGAATAAAATGTAAGTGATAGTGGAAAACAGTTTGTCCAGCAGCAGCACCGTTGTTATTAATGGTATTCAAACCAATCGGCTGAAATGCTGCGTTAATTGCATTTGCAATTTTTGGTGCTACAGCATATAGATTACGAGCCACTTCCTCTGGCATTTCAAATAAATCTTTGCAGTGATGCTTCGGAATTAAAAGTGTATGGCCCTTTGCAACAGGTGAAATGTCTGTGAATGCATAGACATGATCGTCTTCATAAATTTTTGTACTTGGAATGGAACCATCAATAATTTTGCAAAATAGGCAATCGCTCATAAGAATTTCCCCCTTAACGTATATGTAAGTACATTCTATCATACTCAAACCTGTATCATTTGCTAATTTTTGATAAAATATAATACAAGAAGAGGAGTGAGAATATGTCAGTATTAGAGGTACAGCATGTGACAGGTGGTTATACAAGAAAACCTGTTATTAAAGATCTATCTTTTACGATTGGAGAAGGTGAACTAGTTGGCTTAATCGGCTTAAATGGAGCTGGGAAAAGTACAACGATTAAACATATTATAGGAACAATGTTGCCAAAGGAAGGGGACATTCGTCTAAATGGTGTAACATTAAAGGAAGATACGGACAAGTATCGTACAGCCTTTTCCTATATTCCTGAAACCCCTGTATTATACGATGAGCTAACATTAAGAGAGCATTTAGAATTAACTGCAATGGCTTACGGTATTGACAAAGCAACACTCGATGCTCGTTCTGAGGTACTGTTAAAAGAATTTCGAATGGAGAAAAGATTAAATTGGTTCCCTTCACATTTTTCAAAGGGAATGCGTCAAAAAGTTATGATTATGTGTGCCTTTTTAGTGAATCCAAGTCTATATATTATTGATGAACCTTTTGTGGGATTGGATCCATTAGGTATTCAATCGTTATTAGATCAAATGGATGAAAAGAAAAAAGAAGGCGCTTCTATATTAATGTCTACACATATTCTATCAACAGCTGAAAAGCATTGTGATCGCATTATCTTATTGCATGAAGGAAGAGTTCGAGCACAAGGAACAATGGCTGATTTACGTCAATCATTTGCTATGCCGTATGCGACATTAGATGACCTCTATATTGCTATGACAAAGGAGCGGGACCATGAAGAACTTGCGTGATGTATGGTCCTCTCGCTTCATGCATTATATAGGAGAAGTACAAAAATATATGCAATTTATTTTTACAGGGCATATTGCTATCGTACTTGTATTTCTAATAGGAGCAGGGGGCTATCAATATAGCGAATGGCTGAAAGTTGTTCAAACAGACTTTCCAGCAGAAGTCCTGATAGCTGTTATCATCGGGATTTTATTGGCCTTTAGCCGTCCGACTACATTGTTGAGAGAGCCAGATCAAGTATACTTATTACCTTTAGAATCAAAGATGTCTTTGTACTTCAGCAAGGCGTTGGCTTGGACGTTTTGGTCTCAGGTGTGGATTGTAGCGATTGTCTATATTGTTAGTATCCCTTTATTAAAAGCCGTGACTGAATTAACAACGGTCGAAATATGGACAATATTTTTACTTACTATTGTGTTGAAATATCTAAGTGTTCGAGGAGAATTCAGCTATCGTTATAGTGAACGAGGGCAGATGGTTTGGGTGGATAGGTTTATCCGAGCTGTCATTTTTGCAGCTACTATTTATATGGGGCTCCATGCACAGTTGTTATTAGCAGTAATCGCGACAGTTATTAGTGTTGTTTATATGATGGTCTTTAGTAAAAAATCAGTTGGTGAACCAGTGCCGTATGAGCATTTTGTCAAGCTTGAACAGAATCGTATGATGAGCTTCTATCGTTTTGCAAATTATTTTACAGACGTACCTCATTTACACGGTAGCATTCGCCGTCGAAGCTGGATGGACTGGCTCTATAAATTTGTACCATACGGTAAGGAAAATGCTCAAAAGTACTTGGTATTTCGTACCTTTATTCGAACAGATGACCATTTCTATTTATGGGTACGCCTTACTGCTATTTCAGCAATCATTGCAGCATTTGTAGATATTCCTGTCGTTACATGGATTGTAGCAGGTGCACTCAGCTTTGCGACAACTATTCAGTTAAAACAAGCTCTGTTATCCAGTGGCGAATTTCGAATGGACATGCTCTATCCGTTACCAGATCATGCTCGTCAACTAGCTGTGAAGCAAATTGTGCGTTTAGCCATGATTACACAAGCTATTGTTGTGGGCTTATGTGCTATGACACAACCAATGTTTTATATTGCCTTTATCATTGTTTTGGTGATTAGTGAATTAACGTCGAAGGTTTCAAAGTAGAATAGAATACTAAAAAGCTCATTTACCAATGATTTTTTTGGATAAATGAGCTTTTAATTATTTAAACTTATTGTGAATCTTCTTCTTTCGGTATAGCACTATAGGTTGTTACATAAGAAGCTGCTGAGAAGATGTTTTGCTGGCGTATCCCAGTTGAATCATCTCTTCTAGCATGGGCAGTTTCATAGGCTTTAGAGCTCTTCCATGCGTCAAATGAATGAGGTCCATGCCATTGAGTCATGACAATGTAAGTATCACTCTTGATAGGCCTTAATAAACGGAAGGCAACAAAGCCAGGCTCGTTTTCAATAGCGCGTGAACGTTCTAAAAAGCGATGCTCGAAAACTGGTCTTCCTTCATCTGTTACAGGAATATTGTTGAAAACAAAGAAACCGTGTTCCTCTAAATCATTTACTGAATCTAGCACTTCAAATTTACGAGGTGTCGCAAATACTGTTTTTCCTTCTGTTTCATGTATCAGTACAGAGTTACCTTCCCCATGAATTAAAATCATATGTTCATTAGGATACTTATTTTTTACCTGTTCCAAAAAATCGCCAGTACCAGAAGTTAAATAAATATACATGAATTTATCCTCCTTATGAATCTTACTAATATAGCGTGATTATACCCTTTCTGGCGTAAGTCTAACGCTCCGCTCAAAAAGAATATGCCGAGAAAGAACAATTTTATGACATTTCACTAGGAAAACTATACAATAACAGAGGAAGCGTTTACTATTGGAAACGGATATCAATAATAAAGGAATAAACATGCGATTTTTTATAGTAAGAATTTAACGAGGGGAAGGAACTATTCATGACAACTTTTAATGATACACTTCTACGTGCTGCACGTGGAGAAAGGACCGCACATACACCAGTTTGGTATATGCGTCAGGCAGGACGTTCTCAGCCAGAATACCGTGCCATTAAAGAAAAGTATTCCTTAGAGGAAATTACACATCAACCTGAGCTATGTGCGTATGTCACTCGTCTACCTGTAGAAAATTACAATGTAGATGCTGCTATTTTATATAAAGATATTGTCACACCTCTCCCTGGAATTGGGATAGATGTGAAAATCAAGGCAGGTGTTGGTCCTGTTATTTCAAATCCTATTCGTTCAGTAGCGGATGTAGAAAAATTAGGTGAATTCAATGCTAAAGAGCATACACCATTTGTATTAGAAACAATCAAGTTACTTGCAGAAGAGCAATTAAATGTACCTCTAATCGGTTTTGCTGGAGCCCCATTCACACTTGCAAGCTACATGATTGAAGGTGGTCCTTCAAGAAACTATAATAAAACAAAATCATTTATGGTATCTGAACCTCAAGCTTGGTTTGCTTTAATGGATAAACTCGCTGACATGATTATTGCAGATGTAACGGCTCAAATTAAAGCTGGTGCAAAAGCTATCCAAGTGTTCGACTCATGGGTTGGAGCCTTAAATGTAGAGGATTACCGTGTATTTATTAAACCGATTATGACTCGTATTTTTGCAGAGTTGCAAAAAGAAAATGTACCATTAATTCAATTTGGAGTGGGTGCTAGCCATTTAGCAAAGGAATGGAATGATTTACCGATAGATGTTGTGGGCTTAGATTGGCGTTTACCGATTAAAGATGCACGTGCCAATGGTATTACCAAGCCTGTACAAGGAAACTTAGATCCATCCCTATTACTTGCAGATTGGTCAGTTATTGAAAAACGAACGAAAGATATTATTGATCAAGGTCTAGAAATGCCAGGTCATATCTTTAATCTTGGTCATGGTGTTTTCCCAGAGGTTGACCCAGATGTCTTAAAACGTCTTACAACACTTATTCATGAATATAGTGCTCAACAAATTCAAGCTCGTTCTTAATGGAAGTCAATCAAGCGTGAATAATATGTCCTTTTCTACATAGGGAATTTTAATTTCAATGTAGAAAAGGAGCTGTCCAACAATCAAGATTGGGCAGCTTCTTTTTATCACATAATGTATGAAAAACATAAAACAATTTTAGAGGTGAAAAGGTAATGAAAGAAGTTAAAGGCTTACTAGTAATGGCATATGGAACACCTTATAAAGAAGAAGATATTGAACCTTACTATACGCATATTCGTCATGGACGTAAACCTTCTGCAGAGCATTTAGAAGATTTGCGTAGCCGGTATGAAGCAATCGGTGGTTTATCCCCATTAGCTGCGGCAACACAAGCACAAGCTGAAGCATTATGTACACGTTTGAACGAAGTACAGGATGCTGTAGAATATAAATTGTTTATTGGTTTAAAACATATTCATCCATTTATAGAAGATGCAGTAGAGCAAATGGTGGAGGAGGGCATAAAAGAAGCGGTTTCTATTGTTTTAGCTCCTCATTTCTCTACTTTCTCAATTAAGTCTTATAATGGTCGTGCTGAAGAGGCCGCAGGAGGTCGCTTAAAGATAACTTCTGTGGAATCTTGGTATGACGAGCCCAAATTCATAGAATACTGGAAACAACAAGTGAATGAGACATTCAATGCAATGTCAGAAGAAGAACGTGAGACAGCTTGTCTAATTGTATCAGCACATTCATTGCCTGAAAAAATTAAAAACTTAGGTGATCCATATGAAGATCAACTAATTGAAACAGCTCGTCTTATTCAAGCTGCGACTGGTTTAAAAAATGTAGAGGTTGGCTGGCAATCAGCAGGCCAAACACCAGAGCCTTGGATTGGTCCAGATGTTCAAGACTTAACACGTGAGCTATTCGAAGAAAAAGGTTTCCGTTCATTTGTTTATACACCAGTAGGTTTCGTAACAGAGCATTTAGAAGTGTTGTATGACAACGATTTTGAATGTAAAGTTGTTTGTGATGAACTTGGTGCAAAATACTATCGTCCAGCGATGCCAAATACACATCCTTTATTTATTGATGCGATGGTAGAGGCGATTCATAAAAAATTAAGCTAAGCGAAAAGAAAGTGATGATGTTGGTGACTCAGAAAAGACGAAAGGTAGTTGTCGTAGGCGGTGGCATTACAGGCCTTACAGCTGCGTTCTATATGCAAAAAGAAGCAAGCGCAAAAGAATTGCCATTAGATATCGTACTTGTCGAGTCGTCATTACGTCTTGGCGGAAAAATTCAAACTCTAAGAAAAGATGGCTTTATTATTGAGCGTGGGCCAGAATCTTTTTTTGATCGTGAAAACTATGTCAATGATTTAGCAAAGGATCTTGGGATCGAACAGAAACTATTAACAAGTAATGCGGGTCCAAACTATATAGCTGTTGGTAGTCAGTTATATCCAATACCTAGTCATCTCTTATCTGGAGAGACACCGCATATCTCTTCATTCATAACTTCAGGCTTGTTCTCACTAAGTGGTAAAGTTCGTGCGGCGGGGGACTTTTTCATTCCCCGTTCTACACAGGATGACGATCAACCGTTAGGCGCTTTTTTTAGAAGAAGATTTGGTGCTGAGATAGTGGAAAATCTAGTAGAGCCCCTACTAGCAGGTACATTTGCAGGGGATATTGAGCAGTTAAGTATGAGCTCAACCTTCCCACAGCTTTATAGTTTAGAACAACAATATCGTAGTTTGCTGATTGGTATGAAGAAGTCAGGCACGAATTTCTTAAGCAATCATCACATAGCTGAAAATAAAGGTATCTTTCAAACCTTTAGCAATGGCCTTGAAACACTCATTGAAAGTATAGAAGAATCACTACTTCCGGGGACAGTGATGAAGGGTGTCAAAGTAGAGGAAATAGAGCATGGCAAGGATGGTTCAGTTCAGGTGATGCTCAATAATTTTTCACATATCAAAGCAGATGCTGTTATTATTGCCACCCCCTTTAATATGGCTGAAAAAATGTTTAGTAAGTTAAGTCTATTACATGAATTGGGCACAATGAAGGCTGCTACTATTGCAACCGTTACAATGGCCTTTAAAAAGGAACAACTCGGTGATTTAGATGCACTTTCTTTTTATGTCTCTCGAAATAGTGATTTTTCAATTACTTCCTGCACTTGGATGAATCGAAAATGGCCAGGTACTTCACCAAAGGATTTTGTATTATTACGCAGTTATATTGGTCGAGTGGGCGACGAAGCGATTGTGGCTTTATCGGATACGGAGATCGAAAAAACCGTGCTACAGGATTTACAGAAAACGATTGGTATCGATGGCGCACCTGTCACAACGGTTGTAACACGTTGGAAAAATGCGATGCCACAATATACAGTTGGCCACGAGGCGAAAGTCCTTCGTATTAAACAAGAATTACAAGAACATTTTCCAACTGTAAAGCTTGCAGGAAGCTCGTTTGAAGGAATATCAATTCCGGAATGTGTACAGCAAGGTAAACAGGTTGCGAATGAAGTATTAATGGAAATGTTCAAGTAATGCAAATCAGATAGTACAAACATTTATTATCAATGTTTGTACTATTTTTTATATTGTTACATGAAAAAGAAATAGCAAACCACTATTTTGTGGTTTGCTATTTCTACTAAGAGCTGTATTGCTGATTAATGTCCTAACTCTAAGAAATTCGATGACATGACCAAACAATACCACCAGAGTTAGCGCCGCCTAGTGTAAGAGAGATAGTCAATCCATTTGCTTCATAGAACAAATCAATCGTATCTCCAGCATTTAAATTCACTTCTCCTGCTAAAGTGATTGTGCCATTTCCAAGAACTGCGCGTAAAGTTAATACAAGCGCCACATTGACATTTAGTACAGGGAACAAGCCACTAATTAAATTTGTAGTAGCATTTTGTCTAATTGCAAATGAAGGGTTTATTCCTGCTCCTAAAGTAACGGTAATAGCCGCAGCAGTGGAGTAGTTAATGGTTGCTTCAAAGGAATACCTACCTGTAGTTGGTACAGTGAATATCCCAGTTGTTGGATTGAAAGCAGGTGTTGTAAAGTATGGTGAAGCAACACTCCAGTTAGTGATTGAAGTAGATCCACTAACAGCCAACGTGTTTTTAAAGGCAGAGAATCCTTCAGTAAACGCAGGCCCAGTAGCACCCGTAGCGCCAGTTACACCAGTAACGCCGGTAGCGCCAGTTACACCAGTTACACCAGTTACACCAGTAACGCCGGTAGCCCCGGTTACACCAGTAACGCCGGTAGCCCCGGTTACCCCAGTAACGCCGGTAGCCCCAGTTACACCCGTAGAACCAGTCACGCCAGTAGCGCCAGTAGGTCCGATTGCGCCAGTTACACCAGTAACGCCGGTAGCGCCAGTTACACCCGTAGAACCAGTAACCCCAGTAGCGCCAGTAGGTCCGATTGCGGCAGTAACACCGGTAGCCCCAGTAGGTCCGATTGCACCAGTCAAGCCAGTAACGCCGGTAACGCCAG